>CAZVEF010000004.1:0-50431 GCA_964625715.1 uncultured Spirochaetaceae bacterium
CGCCCCATATTGCTGTGCTGCTTCACTACCATCAACAATTTCGGCACCAGTATTCTCGCCTTTCCCCTGACAAGGTTCCTCGTCGTGCGGATGAATCTCATCACGCTGCGCTTCGCGATGATGCATACCGCGCTTCTCGGCGGTGCTGCCGCCATTTCGCTCGGTGTCGACGTCCCGGCGAGCGCCGGGGTCGCTGCGGTCAGCGTCGTCCTGCTCGCCGTCGGCGCGGTGTCCTTCGCCCAGACCGTCCTCGCCTCCACCTCGTGGACCGGGGCCTTTGCGCGCGCCGGTCTCGGTGTGGTACACCTTCGCCGGAGCCGAGGGCACCCGCACCCTCCTCGACTTCTTCGAGATGAGCCGCGCCGCGCTCGAATACACGCTCGACTAGATCCGCGCGGTTCTGCCCTCAGCGGTGAGCGCGGCTATGATCGCCGCGAGAACACGGCGAACCGACGCGTGCGCCCACACGCGTGCCCGGTGGCCGGGTGCGAAGTACGCCACGCGCGGCGAGTCGCCTCCGACCAGCCACACGGCCGGTTCGCCGTCGTCGCGGCGGTACCACACGTCCGGCGAGCCGACGAGCTCGTGCCGGTACGTCTCGTCGCGAAGGCGGATCCGCTGCGGAAGCTCTTCGCAGCGGCCGCCGGCATCCGACTCGCGCCGAAGCGTCTGTTCGACCACGGGACCGTGCCCGACGAATCGCCCGCCGAGCAGCCAGGTCCAGCGCTCGCTCGCGCGAAACGAGGCGGTCGCGGCGTGGAGCGCGAGCACGCGTCCGCCGGCGGCGACGTACCGCTCTGCGAGCTCGACGAGTATCGGCGCGTCGCGTCGCCGATGCAGGTACACGACCACCAGGGCGGCATCCGAACGGAACGCTCGCCTGAGCCCGTGAAGGCCGTGTACGTGCCGGACACGCGGGCTCCCTCGCCCCATGAGGCGCGAGGCGTTCGCGACCGCGGTGCGAACCGCAGCGAGAGCCTTCACCCGCGCGAGCAGGCTCGGATGCACCAATCCGGTAGAACAGAACCATACAGCAGGACTCATCGGACCATCGTAGCAGGATGCGTACTTGTTACCAACGCGTCATCACGAGTAAGATGGTTCGGTCGCCGACCGAAGGAGGAACGGTGAGTTCTACCGAACCGATCGTTCTCGACGCGCTCGTGCGAGCGAGCGGCCTGTTGTCCGAAGAGATCAACTTTACACGGCTGGTGTCCGTGCTCGTCGAACAGGCGGTCGACGTATCGCGTTCCGACCTCGCCGCGCTCTACCTCTACGAAGAAGAATCTGCAAACTCGCTCCCGCTCGCCTACCGTCGCGGTCGCGGAGACCCTCCGAAGCGGCTCGAACGATCTGACGAGCTGATCGGGTTCATCGAGGAGTGCCGCGAGAGCGTCGTCCTGCTCGAGCGCAGGGAGAGTCCGTTCGCCGGCCTCCTGCTCGTCGACGGGGCCCGCAGCGGCATGGCGATCCCGCTGTTCACGGCGAAAGCGAGGCTCGGGATTCTGCTGATGAACTCGACCGAGGAGCGTCACTACAACCGAGAGCGCTTCTCCCTGCTCGACAGCCTCGTCGGGCTCGCCGCCGGGATGCTCAACAACGCTCGTCTCTACCGCGAGCTCCAGGAGTATGCACGGCGAATCGAAGAGCTCGAGCGCTACCAGGAGAGCATCTTCGAGTCGATGACGAACCTTCTCATCACGACCGACGAGACGGGCCGAATCCACTACTTCAACCGGGCTGCGGCCGAGCGGCTGCGCCTCGACGAGGACAGGATCGGCTCGTCGCTGCACACGACGTTTTCGAAGAGCATCACGAAGCGGCTCATGACGGCGATCGACGGGGTCGCCGAGAGCGGAGAGAGCCTCCTCGGGCTCGAAGGGATCTATAGGACCGCGGACCACGAGATGGACTTCTCGCTCAACGTCACGCCGCTTCAGGGTAAGCGGGGACGCCACGAGGGCCTCACGCTCCTGTTTACCGACCAGAGTGCCGAGAAACGGCTCAAGCAGCAGATGAAGGTCGTCTCCGAGGAGCGCCGCGTCATCAAAGACATGTTCGCATCGTATCTTTCTGAAGACATCGTGAGAATGCTTGTCGAACATCCCGAGCTCGTGAAGCCCGGCGGAGGCGCGAGGCAGGCCACCGTCTTCTTCGCCGATATCGCTGGCTACACGAGCTTCTCCGAAGGGCGGAACCCGGAGTACGTCGTGCAGATCCTGAACGAGTTCTTCGAGGAGGCCGAGCCGATCGTACGTCGTCATCGCGGCTACCTGGACAAGTACATTGGCGACTGCATCATGGCCGTATTCGGCGTTCCGCTCGACAGCGGCGAGGAGGACACGGTTCGCGCGGTGAGCTGCGCGGTGGAGCTCCAGAAGCTCGTGAACAATCCCCGCCGCAGTTTCTTCACCGGAGAAGCGGAGAATCTGCGCATCCAGATCGGAATGCACAGCGGCCAGCTCGTCGCGGGCAACCTCGGCGGATCGCGACGCATGGATTTCACCGAGATCGGCGACACCGTCAACGTCGCGGCCCGACTCGAAGGAGTCGCCGGCCCCGGCGAGATCATCATCTCGCACGATACGCGTGAGCAGATCGGCGATTCGTTCGAGCTCGAACAGCGCAAGCCCGCCCGCGTCAAGGGAAAGGCCCGCCCGATCCCCATCTACAACGTCCTCGGCGTCGCGTAGGAGGTCACGATGGACGCAGTCATCAAGTTCGTCACGAATCAGCCACTCGAGTATCTCATCGCCGCTGGCGCGGCGGTCGCAATCGCGCTCCTGGTGCCCATCGCGTCGGTGGCGCGCCGCGTGCGCTTTCGCAAGCGGATCAGACGCTTCCTCGAGCAGCCCGATATCCGTCGATCCACCGACGTATTCGACGATGCCGAGCTGCTGCGGCGCAGCCGAACGCTCGAGCACATGGCGGAGCGCGAAGGAGAGGCCGTCGTTGAGGCGCTCGAGCTCGATCGACTGTGGACCGAACGCCTCTACGAGAAGGAGCGTCCCGGCGATTTCCGCCGCGTCCTGCGCTGGGGCACGGACAAGGGGCTGTTCGCGTGTTTCCTGATGGCGCTGCGCAACCGGCGCTACGCGCGCATGCTGCGCGGATACCTTGCCGATCACTCCGACTTTGTCGTCCTGCGTCGGCTCGCGCTGTCCGGACGCGGTGACGACTTCAGCGGCCGAAAGGCGCGCGACTTCTTCGCCGACCGGATCGACGAGGTGCGCGAGATGACCGGCGACCCCGAATGGGCAAGCCGGTACTTCGCGGTGAAGATCCTGCTTCACGACGAGGACGAACGCAGCGATCGAGCGCTGCGGGAGGCCTTCTCCGACCCCCACCCGCTCATCCGCAAGACCGTCGTGACCGAGTACGGGCGACAGGACCGCGAGGTCCTCGCCGAACGCCTCAGGGACATCTTTCTTCACGACCCGGTCTTTGAGGTTCGCAGCGCGGCGCGCGCTCGAATACGCGACGACTTCGCCGACCTCTACGCGCTCGACGCCTCCTCGCTCGATTCCGAGGAGGCGCTCCACGTCATCGAGCTCCTCGATCCGAGTCATCCCGACGACGTCAACGCTGCGATGGAGCTGCTCGCCGGCAGGAGCCTCGAGCTCAGGCTCTCCGCCGCGCGCTTCCTCGGTCGCACCGGGAAACTCCGGGAACTCTTTCTCCAGGCCGATTTCGCCGACCAGACCGAGCTCGCGCGCATCCGCGAGCTGCTGCTCAACGCGCTCGAGGTCAACGTCGTCGACTTCCTCGACGCGGTCACCGACCAACCGGGCCCGGCCTCGCTCCTGATCGCGGCGGAGCTCCTCGCCCGGCACGGATCGTCCACGCTCATCGTGGAGATCGCAGAGCGAGTCTTCCGGCTGCAGCGTCAAACCACCGACCATTTCGACGAAATCTACTCGCGAACCGTCGAGGCAATCGCCGAGCGCGGGACCGAAGACGCCCGGCACCTTCTCGCCCGGGAGATCACTCGGCGGCACGACCAGCCGGATCTGCTGCGCGTTGCGCTCGCCGGTGTGCCCGCCGGAGCGGATCAGATATTCGCCCCGGTCCTCCTCGCGGCGCTCCGCGACCCTGAGTTCCCGGAGCGTGAAGCCCTGCGAACCGCTTTCACCAGGCTCGACACGCCGCTCGTGCTGTCCACCTGCATCGACATCATCACCGCCGACCGCGACGCGAACCCTCATCGCGTCCGCATCGACGCCCTCATGACGCTCGGCGAGCTCGGACTGCCCTACACGCTGCAGGACATTCTCGAGCACCTGCCCATCCTGCCGGTCGACACCGCGCGCGAGTTCACCGCGCTGCTGAATCAGCAGCAGCCCAAACAGCTCGAGCGCAAGGTAGCCAAGCTTCTCGAGAGCGTGGACGGCAACATCCGAGCCTCGGTGATCGCCGCCCTGCCGGCGACCGGCAAGAAGACCTTCCTCAACGAAATCAAGGCCGCGCTCGACGACGCGGATCCGGACGTCAGAATCGCCGCCACATGGTCGCTCGTCGACTACGAAGAGACGCGTGCGCTCAACCAGGCGGTCGGCATGCTGCGCGATCCGGTGCAGCGCGTGCGGGAGAGCGTCGCGCACGCGCTCGCGATCGGGGGCGGAAGGACCGCGCTCGATGCGCTGCGCGAAACGCTGACCGATGAGAACGAGGTCGATGTCGTCAAGCGGGCAGCGATCCGCGGACTCGGTTCGTCCGACCAGCCCGACGCGGTCGACGTCCTCGTGGACGTTCTGCAGGGCGAGGATGAGCTCGCCGACGCGGCCGCCGACGCGCTTGCCGAGAAGGCACAGGGCGCGTCGGTCCGTCGGCTCGTCGAACGATTCAAGGACGCCGACCCGGCGCTGCGCGATCGCATTACCGGCGTCTTCACCCGGATGGGCGAGCAAGGTGAGCCGGTCATCCGCGAGCTACTCGAGGAGGAGATCGAGAGCCTGCGTCCGCTGCTCGCCGAGATCCTCGAGACGACCGGCTACGTCGAAAACCGCATCCGCCTGCTGAGCAACCGTGACCCGCGCGTACGGCGCGACGCCGCCGACTTCCTCGCCCGGGTCGGCAGCGAGGCCGCCTTTCGCGGGATCGTCATGGCCGCCCGCGATCCCGACTCCGAAGTCCGGGTGCAGGTCACGAAGGCGCTCGAGCGTCTGGCGAGCGAAGACGGCAAGGGAATCCTCCGCGCGCTCGAAAACGATCCGGACCGCCGCATCCGCAAGTATACCCACTGGGCGCTGCAACGCCTCGAGGCCAAGTCGCTGTAGCGCCGCCGCGGGTACCTCCGAGACCGCTGCGGACGGCGCTGCGGCCGTCGCGGTGAAGGTCGACGTTCCCGCGATGGTGTCGGTGGGGCGCTTCAACCATTATATTCAGCCCCATGAAGAGGTACCTCGTCGTAGTCATCGCCGTCCTCGCAGCGTTCCTCGTCGGGTGCGGGTCTGCGCCCGACGCGCGGCCGGAGGCCGCGGCTTCCGCGGACTCGCAGCAGGAGCAAAGCTCGGCCTCTCAGTCGGCCGGAACGACCGGCGCCGCGGAAGCCGAGCCCGCCGCCGAAGACGATGGCGAACCGCTTCCGGTCGATCCGCTCGTAAAGACGGGAACGCTGCCCAACGGTATGGCGTACTACATCCGCGAGAACTCCGAGCCGCGCAACCGCGCCTTCCTGCGCCTTGCCGTAGACGCCGGATCGATCCTCGAAGACGAGGACCAGCTCGGGCTCGCACATTTCCTCGAGCACATGGCGTTCAACGGTACCGCCTCGTACAGCGGCAACGAGATCATTTCGTTCCTCGAGCGGCTGGGGATGCGCTTCGGACCGGACATCAACGCCTACACGAGCTTCGACGAGACGGTCTACAAGCTGAGCGTTCCCACCGACGAGCCGGAAACCTTCGCCACCGCGCTCGACGTCCTCTACGAATGGTCGTCCGAGATCACTCTCGACCCGGAGGAGATCGACAAGGAGCGCGGCGTCATCGTTGAGGAGTGGCGCTTCGGCCGAAGCGCCGCGGCCCGGATGCGCGAGAAGCAGTACCCGGTCCTCTTCGGGGACTCGCGCTACGCCGAGCGCCTGCCCATCGGCGACATGGATCTGATTGAGACGTTCGAGCCCGAGGTGCTCGAGCGCTTCTACGACGACTGGTACCGTCCCGGGCTCTCGGCGGTCGTTGCGGTGGGCGACTTCGACGCCGCGGAAGTCGAGCGGCACATCAGGGATGTCTTTGCCCCGTTCGAAGAACAGGCCGATCCGCGCCCGCGCGAAACGTACTCGGTTCCCGATCACGAGGAGACCCGCTTCGTCGTCGCCGCGGACCCGGAGACGAGCTACACCACGGTGTCTGTCTACGTCAAGCGCGACGCAGAGACGCTCACCACGCGCGACGACTACCGCGACCTGATCATGGGGCAGCTGTTCACCTCCATGTTCAACGCCCGTCTCGATGAGATCAGCAGGGCGTCCGATGCACCCTTCCTCGGGGCAGGGGTGAGCAGCGGCTCGTTGGTGCGCACGAAGGCGGCAGCGACCCTGTCGGCTGCGGTGGAAGAGAACGAGGTCGCGCCCGCGCTCGAGGCGCTCGTCACCGAGGTGCGCCGTGTTACCGAGCACGGGTTCACCCCGACCGAGCTCGAGCGAGCCAAGCAGAACCAGCTCCGCTCGATCGAGCAGGCGTACCGCGAACGCGAGAACACCAACTCCGGGAACTTCGCCGACGAATACGTGCGCGCGTTCCTCGAGGACGAAGCGATTCCGGGGATCGCCTACGAGCGCGACCTCACCGAGGAACTGCTTCCCACGATCTCGCTCGACGAGATCAACGATCTCGCCGGCGCGTACCTGGACGACCGGAACCGCGTGGTGATGGTGAGCGCGATCGAGTCGGATGATCTGCCCGACGTTGAGGAGGCCGATCTGCGCGCCGTGTTCGAGAACGCTCAATCGGTGGCCGTCGAGCCGTACGAGGACACGATCGTGACCTCTGAGCTCCTCGGCGTGCTTCCCGAGCCCGGAGCGGTCGAGCGGGAGACGACCCTCGACGCCGAAGGCGTGCTCGACTGGCGGCTCAGCAACGGGGCACGCGTGCTCGTCCTGCCCACCGACCACCGCGAGGACCAGGTCGTCTTTTCGGCGTTCAGCCCGGGCGGCACCTCCCGGATCGCAGACCGGCGGTTCCGGTCGGCGCAGTACGCGACGACGTTCACCGAGCAGATGGGCTACGGCGAGTTCTCGCCGAGCGATCTCGAGCGAGCGCTTGCCGGCACGCAGGTCTCCGTCGCACCGTACATCGACACGTACGAGGAGGGCTTCTCCGGGTCGACCTCGGTCGAAGACCTCGAGACGATGCTGCAGCTCCTCCACCTCAAGATGACCGCCCCCCGCGCGGACGAGAATACCTTCAACGCGCTGAAGCGCCAGTTCTCGGCGGCAATCGCCAACCAGGAGAACGAACCGCAGTTTCAGTTCCAGAGTCGGTTCCAGGAGCTCTACAGCGACGGTCACCCGCGCGCGCTTCCTCTCGACGACGCCGCGCTCGAAGAGATCGAACTCGACGACGTACTCGCCACGTATTCCGAGCGGTTCTCCGACGCTTCTGACTTTACCTTCGTTTTCGTGGGTACGATCGACCCCGACGAGCTTCGCCCGCTGGCAGAGCGATACCTCGCAACGCTTCCGGCCGACGGTGCCGATCCGGGCTGGCGCGACGTGGGCATCGGTCGGCCCGACGGGATCGTCACCGATACCGTACGCTCGGGAGTTGAACCGGTGAGCGAAGTGGTCGTCGCGTTCCACGGGGAGTACGAGTTCGGCCAGGAGTCCAACTACGCCATCCGTGCGCTCGAACGAATGCTGAGCATCCGCATGCAGGAGGTCATCCGCGAGGACGAATCCGGCACGTACGGCGTCGGTGTCCAGGCGCAATTCTCGCGCATCCCCGACGAACGGTACTCGCTGCTCGTCACCTTCCGCTCGTCGCCCGAGCGGATCGACGAGTTGACCGGACGCGTCTTCGACGTGATTCGCGAAGTCCGCGACGAGGCGCCAGACGAAACGTACGTCCAGCGGATCCGCGAGACCCAGCGGTCGGCGTTCCGCGAGCAGCTCACGAGCAACCGGTTCTGGCTGTCGCAGGTCCGGCACGCGGCCCGGCACGATCGATCCATGGCGACGATCCGACGCTACCTCGATCTCGTCGATGCACTCGATCCGGCCGACGTCCGCGAGGCCGCCCGAAGATACCTCGATCTCGAGCGGTACGTGCAGGTCACGCTGATGCCCGCTGAATGACCTAGGGACGGTTTCTATGGCAGACCCTGCTTCTCCTCCGGGGACGACCCCGGAGGTCAAGGAACGAGAAGAGACCAAGGTCAAGCCGCCGTCCATGTACCGCGTGGTGCTTGTCAACGACGACTTTACCCCGCGCGAGTTCGTCGTCTACGTTCTCGTCTCGATCTTCCAGAAGAACCGGGGCGAGGCAAGGCGCATCATGCTTACGGCTCACCAGGGAGGCAAGTCCGTCGTGGGGGTGTACACCTACGACGTGGCCACCTCGCGCGTGGAGCGCGCCCGGAAACAGGCGACCGAGGCCGGATACCCGCTCGTGCTCTATACCGAGGAGGTCTGACGGCCGTCCCGCGCCCCGGCAGTCTCGGTCGGCAGGAAGCCGGCGACTCCTGCCTGTGGACAACGCCACGCACGGTGCCTATAGTGATCGCGTGATCCGCCGCCTGCTCCTGCTCCTCGTTCCGACCGCGCTGGTGGTCACCCCGGTCGTTGCGAGATCGGCAACCATCCTGTTTGACGCCAGCTTCAGTATGTCGCTGCCAGCCGCAGAATCGACCCGGTTCGAGGTCCTCGCTCGCGAATTGCGCGCGTGGATGCGATCCCAACCACCGGAGACCCGATACTCGTTGCTCATCGCGGAGCACGGAGCGACACCGGTGCGCGAGTTGGCCTACCCGGCGACCGCCGAACAGGTCTCCTCCGCGCTCGACGAAATCGTGCCCTGGGGGGCGGTCGATCTGGGAGGCGCGATCGCTGAGGCCGGCCGCCTCGCCGCGTCGATCGTCGGCGAACGCGGCGGGCGCACCACGCGCCTGGTCGTGGTCAGCGACGGCGAGGACCTCGCCGCGCTCACCGGCGACGAGTGGGACCCCATCCCGGAGAACGTTGCCCTCACCACCCTGCTGCTCCCGGCCCGGACCGCGACGGGCATCCACGGCGCTCTCGCGGCGATCGCCTCGCGCGGCGACCCTTCGGCGGCCGGCGACGCCGAGCCCGAAGAGACGGCTGCCGGCGGCGACGACGCGCCGTCCTACCGCACCTCTCCCGACGACGCCCCGAAGCGTCCAGCGCACGAGGACGTCCCCGCGCGCTCCACCGCCGGCCCGGCAGATCGGACGCGGGCGTCGCTTCTGCTTCGGTGGGCGCGTCCGGCGCGGTGGCTCTTTCTCGCTGGCGCCGCGCTCGGCTTCGTCGCGGTGTACAGGGCGGCGGCCAGGCACCGGCGGCGAGTCCGGGCGGTGCTCGACCACAACGAGCGGCCGCCGACGCTGCGCGTCGAAATCCGCGGACCGTCCGGACACGCAGAGATGGCCATCAGCGAGTACCCGATAGCGCTCGGTGAAGGCGCCGCAAGCGCGCTCCACCACGACCTCGGGGACGCTTCGCCGGCCGTCCGCCTCGATCGCGCAGAGAACGAGATCGTTCTCACCGCTTCGGAGAAGGTCCGGGTCAACGGCGTGGGCCGAACCGAACACACGCTCGGCGAGGGGAACCTGATTCGTCTGGGAGCGGTACGCATCGTCGTCCGCGAACTGTCGCGACCGAAGCCGCTTCGCCCGCCGCGTCCCCGGCATCGGCTCTACCCGCTCGCCCCAGCGGCCTCGGCCGCGATCGCCGCGCTCGCCTTCGCGATTTCGACGCACGCCGAGCCGGCAGCGCCGTCCACCTCTGCCGAGGCGGCAGCGCCGCGCACCTCTGCCGAGGCCGCGCAGCAGGCAGCCGCGGTGGAACGCGAACGACCGATCGCTCCCACCGAATCCCCCGCGTCCACGACTCCCCGTCTCGTGCCCCCGGACGTCGTCGCACCCGGAGAGCCGGTGCCGGAGATGGACATCGACTACCTCGCAGTCCACGCCCACCCGGACGACGAGTCGCTCGATTTCGGCGGGCTCATCGCACGGATGAGCGCCGCCGGACTGCACGGCGCGGTTCTGCTGCTCACCGACGGAAACGCCGGGCTCGACCAGTATCCGTGGCGCGCTACCGATGCCACGTACCCCGCCCACGACCTCGCCGACGACGCGCTGGCACGCGTGCGCATCGACGAGGCGCGCGAGGCGATCGGCTGGCTGGGCGCCGATCTCTACATTCGCTACGGCCTGCCGAATCACCCCTACAGCTCGGTCGAGGAGGTACTCGAACCGCGCGAGGTCCTCGACCGATGGGGCGGCATCGACGAGCTGTCCGCGCGTCTACGCTCGATCATCGCGGCGCTCACCCCGCAAATCGTGATTGCCCCGGACGGGCCCGCCGGTCCGTCCGGACCGATCGAGCACTTCGAGCACGAGGCGACGGGCCTGCTCGTCGACCGTGTCCTGGAAACGCTGCCGGACCGTTCGCCGGTCCGCCTCGTGCTCCGATCGGTCGATCCCTTGCAGACCGACGGCTACGATGAGCTCTCCGCGCTCGAACCGTACGAACCCGGCGCCGACGGCACGATCCCGCGGCTGCGGCAGATGTTCGCGTTGCGTGCCCACCGAACCCAGCGCGACGCGACGGTCATCGGCGTAGAGACGAGGCTGACCGTGCCCTGCGAGTACTATCGCCTCGAACCGCGCGTTCGCGATGCGCACACGCTCGCGAGCGCGCTCGGGCTCGCACGTGTTGACCCGGAGGGAAGCCGACCGTACCCTATCCCGGAACGGAGGACCCATGAGCATAACCCGTGAGGCCGTCGAGGCGGCGCTCGCCACCATAATCGATCCGGACCTCGGACGCAACATCGTCGAGCTCGGCTTCATCAAGCAGATCGACATATCCGACGGGCACGTGTCGCTTGAGATCGAGCTCACCACGCCCGCCTGCCCGGTGCGCGATCAATTCCGCTCGCAGGCGCAGTCGCTCGTCTCCCAGATCGAGGGCGTGAGCTCGGTGGATGTGCAACTGAGCAGCCGCCGACCGCAGCGCGCCAAGCGCGATGAGAAGAGCGGCCTCGAACACGTCGACAGCATCGTCGCCGTCGCCTCGGGCAAGGGCGGCGTGGGCAAGTCAACGGTCGCCTCGGCGGTCGCGATCGAGCTCGTCCGGCAGGGGTACCGCGTCGGTCTGCTCGACATGGACATCTACGGACCCTCGATCCCCACGCTCTTCGAGCACCACGACGTCGGTCTCACCGGAGACGAGAGCAATATGGTCGTGCCGGAGGAGTTCGACGGGCTGAAGGTGATGTCCTTCGGCTTCTGGCTGGGAACGGTTCCCGCGATCATGCGCGGTCCCATGGTCACGAACTACGTCCAGCAGTTCCTCCACCAGGTCAACTGGGGCGAGCTCGACTACCTCTTCCTCGACTTCCCGCCGGGGACCGGCGATGTGCAGATCACGATCACGCAAAGCGTGGAGATGGACGGTGCGGTCATCGTCACGACACCGCACGTCCTCTCGGCCGCCGATGTGGGGCGTGCCATTCAGATGTTCGACAAGGTCACCGTACCCGTTCTCGGTGTCGTGGAGAACATGAGCTACTTCGTCGCTCCCGACACGGGGAAGCGGTACCACGTCTTCGGACAGGGTGCGGCCGAGCGCATCGGAACGCACTACGGACTGCCCATCCTCGGCCAGTTTCCCATCTCGCCCGAGGACTACGGGGGGCCGGCCACGCGCAGCCCGCGTTCGCAGCCGGTCCAGAAGGCGGTCGAAGCGATGGTGCGCCAGCTCGGTCGCAGCCGGGCCGGTCTGCAGCGCCCGGAGGTGAGCTACGACGAGCAGTCGGTCACCCTCCACTGGCCGGACGGCACCACGAGCACGGTCGACAATCGCACCCTGCGCGCAAGCTGCCAGTGCGCGCTCTGCGTGGACGAGTTCTCAGGAGAGCAGAAGCTCGACGTCGATTCGATCCCCGAGTCGATCCATCCGGAGACCGTGGATACGGTGGGCAACTACGCGCTCAGCATCGAGTGGAGCGACGGGCACACGACCGGTTTCTTCCCGTACAGCCGCATTCGAGAGCTCGCCGGTGCGACGTAGCCGCGCCGCGCTTGCGCGCGCGGCGGGCGTGCGTTAGGATGCTCGACCATGATTGCAGAGCTCACCCTTTCAGGCTCGTACCGCGATGCCGCGTATCAGGTCAAGTCGCTGATGCGAGTGTCGCGACGGCAGACCTTCCGGTTCGATCGTTTCTTCGCGCGTTGTCACGCGGTCCGATCGGACCGCAAGGTGACCCACGTCGTCGTCCATGTGAAGAGAGATTTCACCGCCGCGAGCGTGGCGGCGCTCGAAGAGATTCGCGGGGAGCTCGCCTCGCTCGTCTCTGCGGGAAAACAGCTCGTCTTCTACGCCACCGAGTACCACGACGAGCACCTCTACCTCGCATCGGTATGTACCCGGCGCATCCTGCACCCGCTCGGGTCGCTGCGCTGTCGGGGGCTCGCGCGCACGAACCTGTTCTTCAAGCGCCTCGGCGATAAGCTCGGCGCCAACGTTCAGGTCGTCCGCCGCGGCGCCTACAAGAGCGCGATGGATCGTTTCCGCCTCGACGAGATCGACCCGGCGAACCTCGAACAGTACTCGCGCTGGCTCGAGGTCGGCGCGGCGGCCATGCACGACGCCACGTGCGCCGGATACCGAAAGCCGCGCGAGGAGCTCGACGAGTTGCTCGCCGGCCGACTGCTCAGCTCGAGCGAGGCGCTCGAGGCCGGATGGGTCGATCGGACCGTACCGCTCGACGCGCTGCGAGCCGAGTGGCGGGAAGAAAAACACAAGACGCGCACGGTAAAGGCCCGCGATCGCGTCGGTCGGGGCAAGCGCATCGCCGTGCTGTTCTTCGAGGGATCCATCGTCGAGGGAACGAGTTCGTACAACGCCGCGCTCGGTCAGATGATCGGCTCGGAGAGCTTCGTCCGGGAGGTCGACGCGCTGCGCAGGAACAACCGCGTCAAGGCCGTCGTGCTTCGCGTCAACTCCGGCGGAGGGTCCGCCGTCGCGAGCGAGGACATCCGCACCGCGCTCGTCCGGCTCGCCGAGAAGAAGCCGCTGGTCGTGTCGATGTCCGAAGTGGCGGGCTCCGGCGGCTACTGGATCGCGATGAGCGGTGCGACCGTCTTCGCGCTGCGAACGACGCTGACCGGCAGCATCGGCGTGATCAACCTCGCGCTCGACGTGGGCGACGCGCTCGCGAAGCGGGGCATTACGCACTCGACGATCCGTACACACGCGCACGCCGACGCCGGCGGCGTGTTCCGCAAGCTCGATCGGCATGAGCTCGAGCAGCTCGACCGACAGGTCGATGCGATCTACGAGCGGTTCCTCGCGCTGGTCGGTGAGTATCGCTCCATGTCCCGCGGCGATGTCGACGAGCGCGCGCAGGGCCGCGTCTGGGCCGGGCTCGACGCAGAGGCGCAGCGGCTCGTCGACCGCCTCGGGGGGCTCTCCGACGCGATCGCAGAAGCGCGCGCGCAGGCGGGTCTCTCTCGCGCGCGCATCGTGTTCCGCCCGCGCGTGAAGCATACTCTCGTCGAGCGGATGATCTACGCCCGCAGCGGGACCGCCGGGCTCGCCGGGGCCTTGCTCGGAGGAGTTCGTACGCTCGACCGGATCGCCGGACGTCCGCTGCTTCTCGAGCCGATCACGCTATTCGACCACCGGACGCTCGACGCGCTCAATGCAGATCTCGAGATCGAATAACCGATACCTGTCAATGTAGTCGACCGCACCCTCGGGAACGTCTCCGAGGTGCGCGTGGAAGCGCTGGATCGCGCGGTAGTGCGACGGATTCATGACGACTCGCGTCGCCTCGCGTCCGTGCTCCTCGATCTCGCGGCGTTGGCGGTAGACGTCGAGGATCAGCTCCTCGGCGCGCATGCTGTCTGGAGCCGAATCGTCGGCCACGTCTACCCCCTGCCAGAAACGGCGCCCCCTCCGGGGCGCCGCAGTATCATCCGGGCCGTCAGCCTCCGAAGAGCGACAACAGGTTGTACTTCTGGAAGATGCTTACCGCGATCAGCGAAACGACAGCCATGATCTTGATCAGGATGTCGAGCGAAGGGCCTACCGTATCCTTCAGCGGATCGCCGACCGTATCGCCGACGACCCCGGCTGCGTGGGCCTCCGAGCCCTTGCCGCCGTGGTGGCCGTTCTCGATGTACTTCTTGCCGTTGTCCCACGCCCCGCCGGAGTTCGCCGTGAACAGAGCGAGCATGATCGCCGACAGCGTCGTCCCGATCAACAGACCGCCGACAAACTCGGTTCCCAACGCGAAGCCGGTCACAAGCGGCGTGAGCACCGCGATCAGAGCCGGACCCTTCATCTCCGACAGCGAGCCCTGTGAGGAGATCTCGATGCAGAGGCGGTAGTCGGGGCGCGACTCGCCGGTGAGGATTTTCGGATCGGCCTTGAACTGCCGGCGCACCTCGTCGACCATCTTGCGCGCCGCCTTGGCGACCGCTTCGATCAGGATGCCTGAGAACAGATACGGCAGCGCCGCACCGACGAGCCCGCCGGCAAGCGTCATCGGATTGATGATGTTGAGGACCAGCTCGAACATCCCCTCGGTATTCTCCGGGCCCGCCTGCGAGTAGAGGTACGAGGCGAACAGCGAGAGCGCTGCGAGCGCGGCCGATCCGATCGCGAATCCCTTGCCGATCGCAGCCGTGGTGTTTCCGACCGAGTCGAGCTCGTCGGTGATTTCGCGCACGTGCGGATCGAGCTCCGACATCTCGCTGATACCGCCGGCGTTGTCCGCGATGGGGCCGTAGGTGTCCACCGACACCGTGGCGACCACGAAGCTCAGCATACCGATCGCGGCCATGGCGACGCCGTAGAGCCCGGCGAGCGCGTTCGCCCCGATGACCGCGATTGCGAGCATGATGATCGGAAAGAAGGTCGACTTCATGCCGATCGCGAGGCCTTGCGTAATCGTCAGCGCGGTGCCCTGTCGGCTCGCCGCTGCGATGCCCTGGGTGGGACCGTAGTCGTAGCTCGTAAAGTACTCGGCGAGCTGACCGATGATGATCCCGCTCACGATACCGAGGATCGCGGCGAGCCACGGCGAGAGCGTGCCGGCGGTGAAGCCGAGAATCGGCGTGAAGGCCTCGTCACGGAAGACGACCCACGTCAGAACACCGTTGCCGATCAGGGTCAGCGCGGCGCTCGTCCACGTGGACACGTTGAGCTCGCGGTGCGGTTTGTCCGACGGCTTCTTCAGAAGCAGCGTCAGGATGCCGATGATACACGCGACCATGCCGATCGAGGCGAACATGATCGGGTAGTTGATCAGCTTCGTGATCAGCGATTCGCTCATGGGCTCCGGCGCCGCCGTTGTCGTGTAGAACATGTACGCCGCGAGCACGACGCTCGAAATCAGCGACCCGACGTAGCTCTCGAGCAGGTCGGCGCCGAGCCCGGCGACGTCACCGACGTTGTCGCCCACGTTGTCGGCGATCGTCGCGGGGTTGCGGGGGTCGTCTTCCGGGATATGGGCCTCGGTCTTTCCGACGAGGTCGGCGCCCATGTCGGCGGCCTTGGTGTAGATGCCGCCGCCGACACGGTCGAACATCGCGATGACCGAACAGCCGAGCGCGTACCCGGACACGGTCATGGTGAACGGGATGAAGTTGACCCCCAACCAGTTCTGGATGATGACCAGCTCGCCGATGTCCGTCTGCCCCAGGAGCATACCGAACACGACGTAGATAATGCCCAACCCGAGCAGCGCGAACCCGCCGACCGCGAGTCCCATGACGCTGCCGCCGCGGAACGCGACCTGGAGCGTCTCTCCGAGGCTTCCGGTCTCCCGCGCACGGTTGGACACGCGCACGTTCGCGAGCGTGGCGATCTTCATGCCGATCCACCCCGCCGAGGCGCTCATCACTGCTCCCAGGATGAACGCGACCCCCGTGTACCACGAGACGACGACACCGAGCAGAATCGCGATGAGAACCGAGATCCCGAGTATCAGCTTGTACTCGTGACGGATGAACGCGTCGGCTCCGTCCTGGATGGCGCCGGCGATCTCCTGCATCAGCGGAGTTCCGGTGTCCAAGCGCTTCACGCCGTAGAAGTTCACGGCGGCGAAGCTCAGCGCGCCTACTACTGCGACAACTAAAAATCCTAGCATAGTGGGCTTCCCTTTCGTTTGATTATCAGAGGCGAAATAGCCGTTGCGGCGTATAGTACCATACATTGGTCCTGTACATCAATTCATCAGAACGAAAGGATTTTCCCGTGTCTGCATCGACTCACGAGTACGACTGGAGCAGCTTCGCGCCGACCGAACGCGCGGTCATCGCCTTCGCCCGCCGGGACGGACATATTCTCCTGATCCACAAGAAGCGCGGGCTGGGCGCGGGCAAGATCAACGGCCCCGGAGGACGGATCGAGCGGGGAGAATCGCCCGAAGAGGCGGCCGTCCGCGAGACCCGGGAGGAGGTGGGGCTTACCCTGCGAGATCCGGTGGAGGCAGCGACCCTCCATTTCGTCTTCCTCGACGGATACCGGCTGACGGTCTACGTATTCCTCTCCTACGATTTTGACGGCGTCCTCGTGGAAACCGACGAGGCGAAGCCGTTCTGGGTCCCCGACTCGGCGATACCCTACAAGGCGATGTGGGCCGACGACGCGCACTGGCTACCGGAGGTTCTCGACGGCCGTTACGTGGAGGGGCGCTTCGCATTCGACGGGGACTCGATGCTCTCTTCGAGCGTCGAGGTTCGCCCCCGGTAGGCCGACTCGGTGGCCAGCACGATCCCCGACTTGCCGTCCTCCTTCGCCCGGTACATCGCCTGATCGGCGGCGGAGAGCAGCTCGTTGTAGCTCTCCCCGTGCGAAGGGAAGAGGCTCACGCCGATGCTCGCGGTCAGGGTGGCGATCAGCTCGCCGATCGACAGCGGCTGCGCGATCCCGGCGAGTACCTTCGCGGCGATCGCGCGCGCCTCCTGCGCACCGCGCACGTCGCGCAGCACGAGGACGAACTCGTCGCCGCCGATCCGTGCGACGGTGTCCGACTGCCGCACCGCGCCCCGCAACCGGTCGGCGAGGCGGATCAGCACCTGGTCGCCCATCTCGTGGCCGTAGGCGTCGTTGATCGGCTTGAAGCTGTCTATATCGACGTACAGCAGCGCGAAGACCTTCTTTTGTCTGCGGGCGAGCGGAATGTGCTCGTGAATGAGCTCGACGAGAAGCCGCCGGTTCGGCAGACCCGTGAGGATATCGTGGTTCGCGAGGTGCTCGATTCGACCGTAGGCGCGTTCGAGCTCCTTCTTCTCGCCCTCGAGCGTCTCGTTCAGTTTTCTGATCGTGCGCAGCTTGCGCGAGTTGTCCATCGCTACTGCGATGTAGGGCACGAGCAGGCGAAGCACCGCCATTCGCTCCTCGTCGTACGCGTTGCGCCGATAGCTCTGCACGGTCAGCACGCCGATGATTCGTCCCTCGAGCTCGAGCGGGAGGTAGACGATCGACCTCGACTTTCCCGCCGTGAACCGCTTGGGACGCTTGATGTACCGAGAGTACTCCTTGTCCGCGTCATTGAGGCAGATCTCCTCGCGGTTGCGCACGACCCAACTCGCGAAGCTCTCCTTGCTCGAAACGGGCAGCTCGAACGGTGTGAGCCGCTGGTTGTCCTCGATGACCACGGTAAAAACGAGCGACGCATTATGCTCCTCGAAAAACGCCACACCGAACACGTCCGCGCTCATGAGCTCGTTCACCCGATCGTGCAATCGGCGCGCAATCTCGTCGAGCTCCATCGCGGCGGTCAGCTCCGAGCCGATCCGGTACATCAGGTGCAGCGTGCGATTTCGTCGCGCAAGCTCGTCCGACTTCTCGCGAAGCTCCACGTTTCGCAGACGGACGATCTCCGCCTCCATCCGCGCCTGGTCGAGCTCGTGCCGCGCCTCGAGCGTCCGTAGCCGCCGAGCCGCGTCGGCACCGGCGTGCTCGCGTTGCAGCTCGAGCAGCCATTTGCCGAGGAGGTACGCCGCCTGCACGTCACCGCTCTGTGCCCGCAAATCGGCGAGACGCTCGACGAGCTTCATGGCCGTGATCTGAGCATCGGTCTCCCGCGCGATCGATACCGCCCGACGGGCGTGCTCTTCCGCCTCGTCGAGACGCCCGGCGCAGAGCAGCAGCTCTACGAGAGACTCGAGCGACGAGATGACACCGCTCGGGTGCCCGATCTCCTCGCATAGCTCGATACTTTGATAGTGGAGCGCTTCGGCCTCTCCGTCGGGATCGTTCCCCCCGTTCTTCCGTAGGGTCGCACGCCCGAGCTGAGAGAGCGCTTCCGCCTCGATGATCCGATCGCCCGCAAAGACCGCGCGCGCGAGCGCACGGTCGAGCCGATCGAGCGCCTGTTCCTCCTCGCCTCGCTCGATCTGGATCCGCGCGATGTTCACCTCAACGGTCGCGAGGATTCCTTCGTTGTCGAGCTCGGCCGCCAGATCGAGCGCTCGCTCGTAGTGTTCGAGCGCGCTCGCGTAGTTGCCGACCGCCGCGTCGAGCTCGCCCAGGTTGTTGAGGCTCGCTATGCGTCGCTCGTGGGTCGGGGCGCGATCGGCCATCCGCAGCGCGTCTTCGAACAGCTGGCGGGCCCGCTCGGTCTCGCCGACGCGAAACGAGATCACACCGAGCGCGTTCGTCGCCTTATTCACGCCTTCCTCGTCGGCGATCCGGAGGTAGCCTTCCCGTGAATCGGTGATCGCGCCGACCGCGTCGTCGTAGCGGCCGAGGTAGATCAACGCCCACCCCGCGTTGAGCCGCGCCTCCGCCAGACCGGCGTCGTCGCCCGCCGCCTCGGCATCGGCACGGGCCTCTTCCGCAAAGCGCAGCCCCGCACGCGGGTTGCTCTGGGAGGCGTCCCAGGACTTCGCGTTCAGTCGTGCGATCCGATGACTGGCGTCGGGAACAGGTGCTTCTTGGGCCATCTCCGCTCTGCATTCAGTATAGAGATCGCGCGTGAATGGTAAAGTACGCTGGTCTCGGAATTGACGTTTCTTTCGCGTATACTTGGTGACATCACGAACCCACACCGGTGTTGGAACAGTAGGAAGAACCGGAATGGGCACCAGGAAAACGACGTGGCAATTGACGTTGAAGCGTACTACAGAAGATACGGTGCGATGGTCCACCGGCGTTGCAGGTTCATGTTGCGCGACGATCAGGCGGCCCTCGACGCGATGCAGGACGTCTTCGTCGAGCTTCTGCGAAGGGAGAAGGACCTCGTGCACTCCGCACCTTCGAGTCTGCTCTACACCATCGCGACCAACGTCTGTCTCAACCGGATTCGCACGGGGAAACGGCGTCCCGAGACCCGCGACGACGAGATCCTGCTCACCATCGCCGGCGACGACGGCCCGGAGGACCGGACGCTCTCCGGGCACTTCCTCGATCGGCTCTTCGCCCGCGAGCCGGAGAGCACTCGGACGATGGCGGTTCTCCACTACGTCGACGGGTTCACGCTCGAAGAGACGGCGCAGCAGGTGGGTATGTCGGTCAGCGGGGTCCGAAAGCGACTCCGCCGGCTGCGCGCGCGCGGGCTCGAGCTCAAGGACTTGTGAGGTCGCAGCATGAGCGAGAAACGTGTACCGGATTTTCTGATCGAACAGTACGTGCTCGGCGAGTTGCCGCCCGAGAAGGCGCGCGAGATCGAGCGATCCGAGCGATTCACCGAGCGGGTTGCCGAGGTCGAGCGGGATACCGAACGCTTCCTCGAGGCGCATCCCCCGCACGCGTTCGCGCAGCGCATTCGTAACGCCGGCGAGGCGGCCGAGCGGTCGCCGGTGCGGTCGCCGGCACGCACTCGAGCGGGCGCGGGGCGCACGATCCGTCTTTTGACGTTTGCCGTGCCGGGCGCGGCGGCGGTTCTCGCGCTCGCCTTCGTTCTCTTCGGCGGGCTCGGCATCGACACCGCACCGGTCGTCGATCCCGACTCGCAGATCCTCCGCATCAAGGGTGCCGAACCCCGAATCTCGGTGTACCGCTCCACGGGGACCGAGGACGCCGAAGCGCTCGCCGACGGCGACGTCGCCCGACAGGGCGACGAACTCCAGATCACCTACACCGCCTCCGGCCGCGGATTCGGCGCGATCGTCAGCGTGGACGGTCGCGGTACGGTGACCCTGCACTACCCGCTGACGCCGTCGAGCGAGCCCGCGCTGACGACCGGCGGCGAACAGCGCCTGCCCTACGCGTACCGGCTCGACGACGCTCCGGCGTTCGAACGCTTCTACTTTGTCACGTCGCGGTCCTCCTTCGAGGTCTCCGAGCTGCTCACCCGTATCCGCTCGCAGGCGGATTCGATCGTCTCGAGCCCGGACATCGAGCTTCGCCTCCCCGGTGACTTCGAGGTCGAGGCAATCACGATTCGCAAGGGAGCGTGAGATGCGACGGATCGTTCTCATCGCGCTGACTCTGGTGTCGTTGATCGCCGTCGCAGGCAGCGCTCATCAGGCACCCATTCGCAGATACGGTCTGTTCATCGGCGCGAACGACGGCGGGCGCGACCGCGTCACGCTGCGGTGGGCGGTTGCCGACGCCCGGCGTGTCGCGGAGGTCATGACCGAGATCGGCGGCATTCGGCCGCAGGACGCGTACGTCCTCACCGATCCCACCGCGCGCGACCTCCAGCTCCAGTTCGACCACCTGCGAAGTCGCCTCGAGACAGAGGCTCATCGGGTGCGCCGCAGCGAGATCGTACTCTACTACTCCGGTCACTCCGACGAATCGGGGCTCATGCTCGGTGAGGATCATCTATCCTACGTCGAGCTGCGGCGCCAGATTGACGGCGTGGGGGCCGACATCAGCATCGCCATTCTCGATTCGTGCGCCTCCGGCGCGTTCACCCGTCTGAAGGGCGGCTCGTTCACCCAGCCGTTTCTGCTCGACGAGGGCTCGGATGTCACCGGCCACGCGTTTCTCGCCTCGAGCAGCGCAGACGAGGCGAGCCAGGAGTCCGATTCGCTCGGCTCGAGCTTCTTCACCCACTATCTCGTCAGCGGCCTGCGCGGCGCGGCCGACTCGAGCGAGGACCGAGTCGTCACGCTCGACGAGGTCTACCTCTACGCGCGAGAGGAGACGCTTCAGCGCACGTTGAACACGTCTGCCGGCCCCCAGAACGCCAGCTTCGACTTCCAGCTCACCGGCACCGGGAGCCTCGTCCTCACCGATCTCTCGGTCGTCGACGCCGCGATCGTGCTCGACCCGTCGGTCGCCGGGAGGGTCTACGTCTCGCGAGAGATCGGCGGGGTCGTCGTCGAGGTGGAGAAGCGCGAGGGAAAGGATCTCACCATCGCCGTGCCGGCCGGCAGCTACGTGCTGACGCTCCAGGGAGGCGAGCGAAACTACGAGCACAGCCTCGTCCTCACCTCCGGGTCGCGCGTTCCGGTCGCGGGGCGCGACTTCCGCGTCACCTTCCTCGACCGCAACCGCGTTCGCGGTGACGCTGAGCGCGAGGTCGCCCCGCTCAGTCTGAGCGTGGTCCCGGGCGTCGAGCTCGTCGCCGACGATCCCTACGAGGTCACCGTGTCCCTCGGTCTCATCGGCGCCGATTCGTACCGGGTGCGCGGCGGACAGGCTTCCGGGATCCTCAGCATCACCAATGAGAACCTGATCGGCGTTCAGCTCGCGGGAGTCGGGAACACCGTCGCCGGGAACGTGACCGGCGTCCAGAACTCCGGGGTCTTCAACGTCGTCAACGGAGACGCGTTCGGGCTCCAGAACGCCGGCGTGTTCAACCAGATCGACGGACACGGCGGACTCGTACAGAGTGCCGGCGTATTCAACGTGTCCACCGCGGGCTTCACAGGTCTCCAATCCGCCGGGGTCTTCAACGTCACCGACGGCATGATCAACGGGGCACAACTCTCCGGTGTCTTCAACCGAGCCCACGCGGTGAACGGCGCCCAGATCAGCCTCGTCAACGTGGGCGGCGACGTGAACGGTGGTCAGGTAGGTCTCGTCAACATCGGCAGGCGCGTCGTCGGTACCCAGGTCGGTCTGGTCAACATCTCCGAAGAGATGTACGGCGTGCCGATCGGTCTCGTCTCGGTTGTCGAGCGCGGGATCCACGACGTCAGCATCTGGTGGGAAGGCGAAGACCGGACATGGGTCGGCGTCCAGAACGGCAGCAACATCTTCTACACGCTCGCCTACGCCGGCGTGACGCGCGGGGGCTCATGGCGCAGACTCGAAGGATTCGCCGTCGGCGCGGGCCTCGGGTTTCGCATCCAGAGCCGCCCGTTCTACGTTGATCTTGACGCCGGATGGAAGAAGGTCAGCGCGGGAGCCGACCCCGACGAGCGCTTTGCCTCGCTGTTCGACCCGGTGCGCGGCGCGTCGTTTCCGAGCATGCGCATGATGGCGGGATTCGCGATAGGCGATGGACTCGGCTGGTTCATCGGCGGGAGCTTCGACGTGTTCGCGTCCGCGACGACCGACACGATCGGCTACTTCGACGAGCGCGGCAACGCGCTCGGCGTGTCGGGCGCAGCGGACCTCTATCCGACGTTCTTCACGGGGTTCAAGTTCTAGAGGTCCCGGTACGCACGGATCGAGTTCAACTGACGCAGTTTGCGTATCGCCTTCTCCTGAAGCTGACGAACGCGTTCGCGGGTGATGCCGAGCCGCTTTCCCGTCTCTTCGAGCGTGTACGGGCCCTCGCCCCCGATTCCGAATCGCAGCTTGATGATGTGCTTCTCACGCTTGCTGAGGACGCCGAGCGCGTCACGGATGTGGTCCTGCACGGTCAGGCGGAAGGCACGCTCGGCCGGAGCGACGGACGCTTCGTCCTCGATCAGGTCGGACAGCCGGGTCGAGTTGTCCTCGTCCACGGTGACATCGAGACTCGCCGCATCCTGCGCGAACCGCGTCACGTCCTCCACGCGATCGGTGTCGCAGCCGAGCCGACCGGCGATCTCCGCGACGCTCGGCGCGCGACCGAGTTCGTCGGTGAGCTGCCGGGTAATCGAGAAGCACCGACGGATGTGGGTCAGCATGTGCACCGGAATTCGGATCACTCGGCCTTTGTCCGCGAGCGCCTTCACGATCGCCTGCCGGATCCACCACGTGCCGTACGTACTGAATCGGCATCCCTTTCTGAAGTTGAACCGATCGACCGCTTCGATCAGACCGATGTTCCCCTCGTCGATAAGGTCGAGCAGACCGAGCCCCTGGTGCTGGTAGCGTTTTGCAATCGAGACGACGAGCCGAAGATTGGCGCGCACCATCCGATGCTTGGTCTCGCGCAGCTCGCTCTCAAGCGCTTCCAGCTGTGCAGCGTGCCGGCGCGAGTGGTCGGGCTCGGACTCGAGGCCGGCGATCGAGCTTTTCAGCCGCGATATCTCCATCGCAAGCCTCTGCTCTTCGGCCGCCGATAGGAGCGGATAGTCGGCGATCTGCTGCAGGTAGTAGGACAGCGGATCGGCACCGTCGGCAACCGCCGTCAACCGGGCCGATTCCGACGTCTCCGGGGTCTCGACCGATGTCGCGTCAGCCATACGCTTCCCTTTTGTTTCTACGCCTCGCCGTGGCACCTGTCAACCCCGAGGGGCGGTCTCCGGGTCGACGTAACGATTGTTCTTCCACACCGTGAACAGTACCTTTGCCGAGTCGAACGCGGGCGAGAAGCCCACGGTTCCGATCACCGATCCCGCGGTAACGCGCTCGCCCTCGGTGACGAGGACGCGGTCGGCTCCCGCGTACCCGTAGAGGAAGCCGTTCCTGCCGCGCACGAGGATCAGCTTGCCGAAGCTGCTGAACGGCCCCACGAACTCGACCACCCCGTCGGTCACCGAACGAAACTCATCGCCCTCGTTACCGCTCATTACGACGCCGGGGAGTTTTCCGTTCCAGACGACGCGCTCCCCGGGATGGGGCCAGTTGCCCGGTTCGGCGGGGGGCTCACCGGTCGGAGGCTCGGCCTCCTGACCCCGGGAGCCGGACGCACCACCGCCCTCGCGCCTGCGCTCCTCCTCCGATGCCGGGGCATCGGGGGTGTCGGTCGACTCGGAGTCGTCCTTGGTGGACGACGCCACGGTCGCGGAAGGCGGAGAGCCGGGCACGAGCAGCACGTCGCCCGACCGCACCACGTCGTCGCGACCGAGCCCGTTCGCCTCGAGCAGATCGAGCCAATCCACGCCGAGCTTGCGCGCGATCGCGTAGACGTACTCACCCTCGCGAACGACGTAGGTTCCCGGAATGCGGATTGAGCTTCCCACCGCGAGGCGCGTAGGATCGGCAATGCCGTTGTACTCGAGAATCTCGTCGGCCTCGAGATCGTATCTGCGCGCGAGCGTGTAGATGGTTTCGCCTCTCGCGAGTACGTGCACCTGCTCATCGGCCGCTGCAGCCGTGGAGAGCATCACGAGGAGTATGACTGCAGGACTCAAGCGCTTGTTCGCCATTTCGACGCTTTCATTGTCGGAAGCGGCACCCGGAAAATGAAGCCAATTGCTGTCAGGGCGCCCGGCGCGTGGTAGGATGCCCACGTGTACCGGCCCGTGTGCATACTTCTCGCTATTGGCGCGTTCGCAGGCCTGCTTGCGGCCGACGAGCCGACGGCGCTCGAACCCGTTCCCGACGACGTCGACCTGGACCCGTACGCGGTGGTAGAACGCCACGGCCGGCCCGACTTCGCGGTGAGGAACCTGCTCGTCTATCATCGCAGCTTCGCCGAGCTTCCTGCCGATGTCACGTTCTTCTTCACCGACGGTCTCATTCGCGAGGTGAGCTTTGCCTTCCCCGTCGAGAATCGAGACGCTGCCCGGCTGCGAAGCGACGCCGACCGCGTCGCGAAGCGACTGCGTGTGCTCTACGGAGCACCATCGGCAACCGTCCGTTTGTCCGGCGCACACCGAAGCATCTCCTGGCGAGACGACCGGGGAGAACTGCTGCATACCGTCGTCCTCACGCCCGGCCGCGAGGAGCACACGCTGCACCTCGCGCGCGGCGATTCACCGTTTGCACCGCCCCATGCGAGGGGCGCCCGACACCGTCATACCCGGGAGACACCGCAGTGACACGAGAACCACGACTGACCCCGAACGACCTTCGTGAGACGCCACCACCCCCACCACGAGCGGCTCGCGTGCGGCACGAACGGACCGTCCATGGCACGACGGTGCACGACCCCTACGACTGGCTCCGCGATCCCGGCTACCCGGACGTCACCGATGAACGCGTGCTCGAGTACCTTCGACGCGAGAACGATTACTTCGCCGCGCTGCTCGAGCCGCACCGCCGGTTGATCGATTGCATCCACGAGGAGCTGCGCGCGAGGATCCGTGAGGACGACGAGTCGGTACCGGTTCGCGACGGCCGGTGGTATCACCAGTGGCGCTTCGGTGCCGGAGACGAGTACCGCGTGCACTATCGCCGACCGGCCGACCGCGCGGCGTGGGAGGTCGTTCTCGACGAACGGGAGCTCGCCGCGGGGCACGACTACTTCCGGCTCGGCGGGATGGACGTGTCCGACGACTCGCTCCTCGCCTTCTCCACCGACGTCGACGGCGACGAGCGCTACACGCTCCGGTTTCGCGACCTCACCGGCGCGCGCGAATTCCCGGAGACAATCGACGGCACCATCGGCGAGCCCATCTGGCTTCCCGGTGCGAGGACGCTGCTCTATCTCGAGCTGAACGACCAGTGGCGGCCGTTTCGTGTGCGGGCTCATTCGATCGGCACTCCTCCCGGAGACGACCCGGTCCTCTACGAGGAGGCCGACGACGGCTTCTTCGTGGAAGTCGATCTGAGTCAGGATCGGCGGTACATCGTGATCGAGACGGGGGACCACGAGACGACGGAGGTTCGCGTCGTTCCCGCCGATTCGGTCACAGCACCCGCCCGCCTCGTCTCGCCGCGACGCCGCGGTCACGAGTACCACGTCGACCACGCGTGGAATCGCTTCTACGTGCTGACCAACGACACCTCGATCAACTTCCGAATCGTATCGGCTCCCGACACCGATCCGGGCGAATCGTCCTGGGAGGAGGTCGTCGCCGGACGCGACGACACGTACCTGCACGGGTTCACGCCGTTCGCTCGCTGTCTCCTCGTCGAGGAGCGCAGCAACGCCGTAGACGACATTGTCGTCTATCCTTACGAGGGCACGCCGTTTCGCGTCGCCTTTCCCGAGGACGTGCACGCCGCTCACGAGGGTGAGAACCCCGAGTTCGACGTTACCACCGTACAGGTTCGCTACGAGTCGATGATCACTCCGCCCACCGTATTCGACCTCGACCTGTTCACCGGCGAGCTTGCCCAGCGAAAGCAGCTCGACATTCCTTCCGGTTACGACCGCCGTCGATTTCGCACGCAGCGACTCTTCGCTCCGGCCCGCGACGGGACGCTCGTTCCGATCACGGTCGTGCATCGGGACGACTTTGCGCTCGACGGCACCGGCTTTCTTCACCTGTCCGGCTACGGCGCGTACGGCTACGGCATCACGCCGGGCTTCTCGCGCGACGAGCTCAGCCTGCTCGACCGTGGGTTTGCGTTCGCCGTCGCCCACGTCCGCGGCGGAGACGAGCTCGGCAGACGGTGGTATCTGGATGGAAAGCTCAACAAGCGATGGAACACCTTCACCGACTTCATCGACGCGGCGCGTCACCTCGTCGCCGAGGGGTACACCGCTGCGGGAAGAATCTGCGCGAGCGGCGGATCTGCGGGCGGCGAGCTCATGGGCGTGGTGCTCAACGAGGCGCCCACGCTCTGGGCGGCGGTAGCCGCGCACGTGCCCTTCGTCGACGTGACGAACACGATGCTCGACGACACGCTACCCCTCACGCCCATGGAGTGGCCCGAGTGGGGAAACCCGATCGAGAGCAGCGAGGCCTTCGCCTGTATCCGCTCGTACAGCCCCTACGAGAACGTCCGCGCGCAGGCGTACCCACCGATCTTCGTCACCGCCGGGCTCAACGACCCGCGCGTCACGTACTGGGAGCCGGCGAAGTGGACCGCCGCGCTGCGTTACACGAAAACCGACGATAACGTCGTGCTCCTCAAGACCAACATGGCAGCGGGTCACGCCGGAAAATCCGGCCGATTCCAGCACCTCGAAGAGAACGCCGAAGAGATCGCGTTTTTCCTGCTCGCGACCGGGAAGTCGGTCGAGCCGCCCCGTAACGAAGCGCACGAGCAGCCTGCCTTTGGCGGATGAGACGCATGGGGCGCCGGTCTCGAAATGAGAAGAGGCGACCATGGGGTCGCCCCTTCTCATTCGGGCTGGGCGGATTTGAACCGCCGACCTCTCGGTCCCGAACCGAGCGCGCTAAGCCCCTGCGCTACAGCCCGTCGAAAGCCGGCCCCGTGACGGAGCGAAAAAACGGCCCCGTACAGGGGCCACAAACAGCGGGAGCGACGGGGATTGAACCCGCGACCTCCGGCTTGACAGGCCGGCGCGATAAACCAACTTCGCCACGCCCCCGTTTGTGAGCCCGAAATATAGCGCCTGAAGCTGCGGCTGTCAAGATCACGCCCGAACTTCACACGGCGCGCCGCGTTGACAATACCGGTTGCTTCGATTACGTTCTGGTGAACTTCCAGACACCGTACACAGAGTGAGTAATGAGTACACCCAGCCAGAAGAAGCCGTCGCAGGAGAACCCGAAGCACCATCGCTCAACCGCAAAGACGCTCACCTACATAGGTACGGTCGTCCTGCTCGTCATCGTCGTCGTGGCCTTTGTCGGCACCCCCGCGGTCGGCGGTCTCGCCGGAGGTAACCGGATCAGCTTCGGCTCCTACGCCGGGCGTGACATCGACTACCAACCGGGCAACTATCTCGCCAGGCAGTACCAAGGGCTTGCTCAGCAAGTCCAACAGCAGGATCAGCAGATCAACGACTCGCTCGTTCGCCAGATCTGGCGCGCGGCGTTCGATCAGACGGTGCTCCACGAAGCGTTCATGGTTCAGGCGGACAAGGCCGGCGTCGCGGTCTCCTCGCAGGCGGTAGACCGCGCGATCGCGCAGTGGCCCGAGTTCCTGGTCGACGGCCGTTTCAGCGCGCAGGAATACAACGCGATGTCGAGTCAGGCACGACTCGCGCTGCGGAACTACCTGCGCGAATCGCTCGTCGACCAGCGGGTTCGCGACGACCTCTTCGAGCGCATCGACCCGACCGAGGCAGAAACGCAGTTCTTCGTCGACATGGCCGGACCCGAGCGTCGGTTCAACTTCGTTCAGTTCGGCTCCGCGAGCTTCCCCGACTCCGAGGTGACCGACTACGGCGAGGCCAACGCGAACCGCTTCCGCAGGATCAACCTGTCGGTCATCTCGGTGCAAACGAGCCAATCCGACGCCGAACGAATCCGCGAACAGGCGGTGAGTCGGCAGACGAGCTTCGAAGACCTCGCCCGCAATCAGAGTACCGACTCGTTCGCCGACGACGGCGGGGACATGGGCTGGGTCTACCTCCATGAGCTCGAGCCCGATTTCGAGGACACGTCGGTTATCGAGGAGATCTTTGCGCTCGAAGAGGGCGAGATCAGCCGGGTCTTCGAGACGACATTCGGGTGGGCGATCTATCGCGTGGACGAAGCCCCGATCGAGCCCGACTTCACCGACGCGAGCGTGATCACCGCGGTGCGCGACTACATGACATCCTTCGAGCGAGGTCTCATTGAGGATTACCTGGAGTCGCAAGCCGATGAGTTCGTCGCGCAGGCACGGGCCGACGGCTTCGCGGCGGCGAGCGCCGGCATCAACCAGTCCCCGGCGACGACCGACTACTTCCCGGTGAACTACGGGAACACGCGTTACTTCGGAGAGGTGAACGCGAGCTCCAACGCGGCGCTTTCGGCGGCGGCGTTTCGCGAGGACTTCTTCGAAGAACTCTTCGCGCTCTCGGAAGACGAGGTGAGCGACCCCATGGTCGTTCGCGACTACGTGTTCGTCTTTCAGCTCGCCGACGAGCGCCCGCCGGAAGAGAGCACCATCGACGCGCTCGACTCCGGCACTCCGCGGATCATCCGCCGTTTTGCGCAAGAGCAGATCCAAGACGTGCTGGTGGACGACGAACTGCTCGTCGACGACTTCGACGCGACGTACAACAGGGCTATCCTCGGACGCTAAGTGGAGCCGGAGCTTCGCCTCGAGCAGACCCCTCACGGATCGCAGATCTACTATCGAGGTCGCAGGCTCTACGGCCCACGGCCTGAGCTGGACGCCGGCCGCCGCGCCGCTGCGGCCGGCGTATCGCCCGACACGCTCGTCCTCTGGTTCTCACCGCTGGTCTGGCACGGCTGGCGCGAGCTCGCTGAGAGGATCGCAGGATCGACGGACGTCGTCGCAGTAGAGGCCGACCCCATCCTGTTCGAGCTCTCGCGGCGCACACGCCCCGAAGAGCTCTCCAATCGCTTCTCGCTGATTCGCGCGACGGACCGGGAGATGCTTGCAGCGCTCAGACGCGCGGGAGAGCATCGGTATCGCCGGGTCACGGAGGTGACGACCTGCGCCTCCTCGCTCGCGCATCGCGCCGCCTACCGCGCATTGCGCGACCTCGCCGAGCGTGAGATCCGCGTATTCTGGCAGAATCGCCTTACGCTGTCGGCGATGGGCCGGCTCTGGATCCGGAACCTCGTCGAGAACGTTCCGGAGTTGGTGCACGCCGATGCGCTCCCCGCGCTCTGCGGCCCCGTCGTCGTCTGCGGTGCCGGCCCGTCGCTCGAGCAAGCGTTGCCGGCGATCGCCCGCCACCGCTCTGCGGTGCGGGTGCTCGCAGTCGACACCGCGGTGGCGGTGCTCGACGCTGTGGGCGTCCGTCCGGACGTCGTGATCGCGCTCGAGGGGCAGCTCGCCAACGCCTACGACTTCCTCCCGGTCACCAGCAGGGATTACCGCCTCGTCACCGACCTCACCGCCGACCCGACGACCGCGCGTCTCCACGCTCGTCGCAGCTGGACGCTCACCGCGTTCGCGCCGGTCGGACTGCTCGACCGTGCCGCGGCGCTCCCGGGGATCGCGGCGATGATGCCCGCGCTCGGCTCGGTCGGCGTCGCCGCGGTCCGACTCGCGGCGATGCAGGGCGCCTCGCCGATCTTCCTGGCCGGGCTCGACTTCGCGGTGCTACCCGGCACGACCCACGCGCGCGGGGCACCGGTCTACCTGAACGCGTTCGCGACGTGCGACCGTCTCCGTCGGCCGACCGACGCCGCGCTCGCGGCGAGACTCGTCCGTCTGCCGGGACCGCACGGTCCCGTCGCTTCCACGCTCGTCCTCAAAGGCTACGCCGATGAGCTGCGCTCGCTCGTTGCGAAGCGAACCGACGTGTTCGCGCTCGAACCGATCGGTCTCGATGTCGGTGCGCCGTCGATCGATCGCGAAGAACTCTCCCGGCTGGCGGCAGCGCTGCCCGCGGCACCCTCGGCGTCGAGCGGGAGGCCGACGACGACGGCCGTCGAGCGTCGCGCACGGCTCGCGGCGTTCGTCCGCGCGGAGATCGACCTGCTCGACTCGGTCGACTTCTCGGACGGCTCGGGGGTAGACGAGCTCCCCCGGCCGGTCGACTATCTGGCAAGCGAGATCCCCGAGCGCATCGAGAGCCTCTCCGAACGGGTGCATCTCGCACCGCTCGACCGGTCGGCGCGGGCGAGGTTACGCATCACCGCCGACTATTACCGGGACCGATGGAGCGCGACGCTCGGCCGTCTGCAGCGGTGAGCGGTCACGTCTCTTCGCTCTTCAGCGCCGCCAGAAAGGCGGTCTGCGGGACTTCGACGTTCCCGACGAGCTTCATCCGCTTCTTGCCTTCCTTCTGCTTCTCGAGCAGTTTGCGCTTCCGCGTGATGTCGCCGCCGTAGCACTTCGCCGTTACGTCCTTGCGTACCGCGTTGATCGTCTCCCGGGCGATGATCGTTCCGCCGATCGCGCCCTGCAGCGGGATCTTGAACTGGTGGCGGGGAATCTCGTCCTTGAGCTTCCGGCAGATCGTCCGGGCACGGTCGGCGGCGGTGTCGCGGAAGACGAGCTGGCTGAGCGCGTCGACCGGCTTGCCGCCCACGAGGATGTCGAGCTTGGCGAGCTTCGTCTCGCGGTAACCGATCATCTCGTAGTCGAACGAGGCGTACCCGCGGCTGATGCTCTTGAGCTTGTCGTAGAAATCGAAGAGCACCTCCGCGAGCGGCATCTCGTACACGAGCTCCACCCGGCGCGAGTCGAGATAGTGCATCGTCACCTGAACGCCGCGTTTCTCCATGCAGAGCGTCATGACGTTGCCCACGTAGTCGGTCGGAGTCATGATGTCGGCCCGGATGAACGGCTCGTACGCCCGCTCGACCTTGTCTTCGCCGGGGTAGAACTCCGGGTTGTCGACCTCGAGCTCCTCCCCGTCGGCGGTCTCGAGCCGGTACTTCACAGACGGCGCGGTGAGAATGATCGAGAGGTCGAACTCGCGTTCGAGCCGCTCCTGGATAACCTCCAGGTGAAGCAGGCCCAGAAACCCGCACCGGAACCCGAACCCGAGCGCGGCAGAGCTGTCCTTCTCGTAGACGAGCGACGCGTCGTTCAGCGTGAGCCGATCCATCGCGGCCGACAGCTCGTCGTAGTCGTTCGCGTCGATAGGATAGATCGAGCTGAAAACGACCGGCTTGACCTCGCGGAACCCGGGCAGCGGCGCGTCGCAGGGGTGAGCGGCGTGCGTTATGGTATCGCCGACCCGGATATCCGAGATGTTCTTGATGCCGGCGACGATGTACCCGACGTCGCCGGCCTGCAACTCCTCGGTTTCGGCGAGGATGATCCGAAACTGACCGGTCGCCTCGATCTTGTAGCGCCCGCCGGACGACCACACGAGAATCTCGTCGCCCGGGTTGAGCGTCCCGTCGAAGACGCGCAGGTGCACGATGACGCCGCGGTACGCGTCGTAGTGCGAGTCGAAGATGAGCGCACGAAGCGGGGCCTCGGTGTCTCCGCTCGGCGCTGGGATCCGTTGGACGAGAGCCTCGAGGAGCTCGGGGACACCCTCGCCGGTCTTCGCCGAGATGAGCAGCGCCGAATCGGCGTCGAGCCCCAGGTCGTTCTCGATCTCCTCCTTGACGCGCTCGATCTCCGCACCGGGGAGATCGATCTTGTTGATGACCGGAATGATCTCCAGATTGTGGTCCATCGCGAGGTAGAGGTTCGACAGCGTCTGAGCCTCCACGCCCTGCGTCGCGTCGACGAGCAGCAGCGCTCCGTCGCACGCGCTGATCGCACGCGAGACTTCGTAGGAGAAATCGACGTGGCCCGGGGTGTCGACGAGGTTGAGCTCGTAACTCCGTCCGTCGCCGGCGACGTACGGCAGGCGGACCGCCTGGCTCTTGATCGTGATGCCCCGCTCGCGCTCGATGTCCATCGAGTCGAGAATCTGATCCTGGAACTCGCGCTCGGCGACGATCTTCGCGCGCTGGATGAACCGATCGGCGAGCGTACTCTTCCCGTGGTCAATGTGGGCGATGATGCAGAAATTGCGGATATGGTCTTGCGTCATAGGAGGTGGAGCAAACAATAGCGAAACGCGGGTCACTCGTCCAGAATCGCCCGAACCCGCGCGACGAGCCGGGCCGGATCGATTGGCTTCTGCATGAACCGCGTACCGAGACGGCGGCGTTCGTCATCGTCCAGATACGCCTCCGGATATCCGGAGATGAACAGGCATCTCATCCCCGGGTGCTGGCCGATCAGACGTTCGGCGAGCTCGCGCCCCGAGAGGTGAGGCATGACGACGTCGGTGATGAGCAGTTGCACGCTGTCCCCGTGCTGCTCATCCACGAGAACGGCTTCACCGGCGTTTGCTGCCTCGAGCACCTGGTAACCTTTCCGTCGCAGCACGCGCGCCAACAAGGCCCGAATCGCTTCGTCGTCCTCGACGAGCAGAATCGTCTCGGCTCCGCCCGACGCACCCGATATCGATTCGGGCTCATCCCGCTCACCGGACCCGCCGGCGTGTACGGGAAGGTAGACGGCAAACGTCGTTCCCCGTCCCTCCACGCTGTCGAGGTCGATGAAGCCTCCGCTCTGCGCGACGATTCCGTATGCGGTCGACAGACCGAGCCCCGTTCCCTGCCCCACGCCCTTCGTCGTGAAGAACGGCTCGAATACGCGTTCCATTACGTCCGGGCTCATACCCACGCCCGTGTCGCGGACAACGATCGCCACAAAAGCGCCCGGCTCAACCCCCTCGTGGCCCTCGACGTGCCGCGCGTCCACGTCCCGCACCTCGGTACGAATCGCGAGGCGCCCCCCGCCCGGCATCGCATCGCGTGCGTTCACCACCAGGTTCATCAGCACCTGTTCGAGCTGGCTCGGGTCGACGAGCACGTGGGCGGGGCTTGCGGCCAGATCTACCTGGGTGCGAACATCGTCGCTCACGAGCCGCCGGATCATCTTCTCCATGTCGGCGACGATCTCGTTCACGTCCACGACGCGCGGCTCGAGCATCTGGTGGCGGCTGAACGCGAGCAGCTGCCTCGTCAGCGCGGCCGAGCGCATCGCGGCCTTCTGAATCCCGTCTACGTCGGACTGAAGCGCCTCCGGCTCGTCGACGGCGTGGGCGAGCCCTTCCTTGAGCAGCTTGGCGTAGCCGAGGATGACGGTGAGCAGGTTGTTGAAGTCATGCGCGATCCCGCCGGTCAGACGTCCGACCGCCTCCATCTTCTGCGAACGTCGCAGTTGCTCTTCCTGGCGGCGTAGCGCCTCCTGCTGCTCGAGGCGCTCGGAGACGTCGCGGATGACCACCACCCACCCGCTGCGCACGCCGTCCCTGGTGAGCAGCGGCGCGAGCTCGCGCTCCACGGCGATCGTGGTCCCATCGTCCCGATCGAGGAAGAGCTGCCCGTCGCAATCGGCGACGGGGTTGACCGACTCGCGGTTCTCGAGGCGAAGCGGCAGCACGGCGGACAGCCCGCACCCGACGATGTCGTCTCGATCCCTCCCGAGTATCGACTCGGCAACGCTGTTCGAGAAATCGATACGATACGCCTCGTCGGTGACCAGCACCCCATCCTGGATACTCTCGAGCGTTGTGCTGAAGAGCCGCTCGCGACGCTGGAGCTGCTGTTCCATCGTGTGGCGGTACAGCGAGATCACCACCGCGTTGCGCAGCTCCCGCTCGTCGAACGGCTTGACGATGAAGGCGAACGGCTGTGCGAGTTTCGCGCGTTCGAGCGTTTCCTGCGTATCGAGCGCGGTCAGCAGGATAACGGGGATGTCGAAACGCTGTTTGACCAGTTTCGCCGTTTCGACTCCGTCGAGCTCGCCCTTGAGGATGATATCGAGCAGCACAAGATCGACCTCGAGCTGCGGGAGGCTCTCGAGCAAGCTCTCACCGCTCGCGAAGACGGCGGGCACCTCGTAACCGAGGTGCTCGAGCTGGAGCTTGATGTCGAGCGCGACGATGTTTTCGTCTTCGACCACGACGATGCGTTGCGTATCCAATCAATCCCCCCGGCCGATGCGTACTACAACAGGTTATCGCGTTCCACGTACGCTCCGAGCTGGATGCCGGTCTGCATGAACCCCTCGGTCCGCTTCCGGATGAACATACGCAGATACACTGTATCAAGCTCGTCATCAAAGTCGAAGTCGCGCTCGACGAAGGTGTCACCGGACGAGATGCCCGTCTCGTCCGCGATGCTCCCCGGGTAGACGTGCGTCACACGGTAGCTCTGCCTGAGCGAAAAGCCGCCTGTGCGCTCGACGCGCATCCCGAAGAGAACCGGATACAGCCGATCGTGCAGGTCTGCCTCGAGCGCTTGCTCGACCGGACTCGCCGGCCGCTCGACCAGCGAAACGACCCCCGACAGAGTATCTCCGTCGCGAAGCCACCCGACCTCCACGAGTGAACCGGGCTCCCTCCTGAGAAGAAACGACTGCGCGGCGGCGATATCGCGCGCCGGCCACTCGCCGAAGGTGCTCAGCACGTCGCCTGCGAGGATGCCGGCCTCCTCGGCCGGCGAGCCGCTCGCCACGTAGGTCACCTCGAGTCCCTCGGCTGCGCGCTCGACCGCAACACCGATCCAGGGGAGCGCGACAGGACCTTCCGTGTAGAGGTCGGGGAGGAAGGTGTGAATCCAGTACGAAGGAATCGCGAAGTTCACGCCCTCGAACTGCTCGATTCCGGCGAACACCACCCCGACGAGCCGCCCCTGCCGGTCGAGCAACGGCCCCCCGGAGTTGCCCGGGTTGACCGGGACGTCCATCTGCATCGCGTCGCCCATCTGCAGAAAGCGCCGCCCCACCGCGGAGATGATCCCGGAGGTTATCGAGTTCTCCAGGCCGCCGGGCGATCCTATCGCCACGATGTCGGAGCCCGGCTCGAGCGATCGGATGTCGGTGAACGAGAATACGTACGGCGCGTCGACTTCCACCTTCAGTAGCGCCACGTCGAAGATCCGGCTGTAGCCGACAACACGAGCCGGGATCCGGGTGTCGGGATCCGACGGCAACTTCACGTAGAGACGCGAGTATCCTTCGTACTCGGGGTCGACCTCGCTGGAGATGATGTGGTAATTCGTGACGAGGTAGCCCCGCGGGTCGACGAAAAAGCCGCTGCCGATTACACGGTCAGGAATCCCCATCCCGCGCTCGAGTCTGATCCCACGGTTCACCCAGATGGTGACCACTCCCTCGCTCATCTCCACCGGGCTTGCGTCGCTGCCGGCAAACTCGACCGCATCCGGGTTGTCGCGTCGCCAGCCCGGCCCGAGGATCTCCGCGAACATCGATACCGTGTGACGGTTGTTCAGGTCAACCGCGGCCTCCACCGCGCGCTCGAGCGCGACCCGCGGGAGCGACGAGAGCGACGGCGATCGCTCCAACACGGCGAGGGCCGCCGCGTCGTTGCCTTCGTCGGCGAGCTGGCTCGCGTACTCGAGGTGAAGCCGGGAGAGAAGCTCGCGATCAATCTCTTCTGCGCCCAGGACGGCGAGATTCCGGTGCGCCCGGATCGCGTCGCGCGGGCGCTCCTCGGCGCGAGCCTCATCGTACTCGCGTCGGATGCCGTCTATCGCGTCGGCGAGCAGGGAGTCCAGCTCGCTCTGCGGAAGCACATCGTCCCTGCGGAGCGCGGTGATGCGCTGAACCGCCCGCTCGGGACGGCCGGCGTCGATGTGCGCGAGCAGCTCCGAGCGCACGACGTCGGGACGCGGGCGAACCGGCGCGTCGACCCCGGTGGCGCACGAGGAGAGTACCGCGGCAAGGACGGCGAACGTGCCCCACGTGAACGTTCTCACACCTACCTCCGCTGCTCCGCGACGGGAAACTCACGGATTACCGAATCGGTCCACCACGAGAACTCGCGCACATCGATCGCGCCGTCGCCGTTGAGGTCCCACTCGCGCACCGGAACGCCGACCTCCCGCTCGAAGACCTCCGGATCTCCGTCGCCGTCCGCGTCGACCGCAAGCGCGACGAGGCGTCCGTTCCGGTACCCTTCGGCGACCTCGAAGTATCCGTCGTTGTCGAGATCACGCACGCCGCTCGTCGCAAAGCCGCCGTCGGTCAGGATGAGATGATCCCACGCACCGTCACCGTTCGCATCGCGAAGGATCTCACGTGCCGCACCACCCTCCCGGTAGACCCGCTCGAACACCGTTTCGTCGTCGCGCTGCAGGTCGATTCTGACGGAAGCCGCCACGAGCTCGCTGCGCTCGATCGCACGCGGTGCGTCGGCGAGCGCCATATCGCTTGCGAACAGCGGCCCGGAGGCGGGCAGGTCCACCACGGTCTCAAACCGCACGCTCCTCGGTCGCAGCACGAATACTTCGCTACCGACCTCCGTCGACATGCGCGCGCTCGACACGAACGGATACTGTTCGTACTCGAGCTCGACCGCGGGGAGCCCGGGGCTCGCGAGCCTGACCGAAGCCGGCTCGCCGCCGGAGAGCTCGAGGTCGAGCTCGGCAACACCGTCCTGGTCGGCATCGCGTTCCCATCGCTCGATCACGCCCGCATCCGCGGTAATGCGCTCGTTCCACATACCGTCGCGGTCGTTGTCGATCGTGCTGACACCGCTGAACGACTTCGCGCGATCCAGCAGCCGCTCGGCGGCCTCCTCATCGAGGCGAGCGAGCAGCTCACGCCCGGTGCGATAATCCGACCAGCCGTCGAGCTCGACGAAGCGCTCGAGTGCGCGTTCGGGGTCGACCTCCAGCCACAGCTCTGCGATTCGCGCCTCGCCCCATTCGCGCTCCTCGAGCATCTCGAGCGCCCAGGCCGCTTCCTTGGCCACCGGAGCCCGCATTCCGTACTCGAAGAGCAGATCGTCGACGTCGGGCCCGTACGAGCTCCGCGCGTCGATGTCCAGGAATCGTTCGAGCCGGCGTCGGTACTCCATCGACGGAAACGCCTCGGAGCGCAACGCGAACCAGAAGAAGCGCGGATCGTCGGGGAAACGGTCTGCCGCGAGCTCGACGATGCCGTCACGCTCGGCCTCGCGTCCCATCGCGTCGAGTGCTCGCGCACGCTCGAAGTGGGAGCTTGCGCGCAGGTCAGCGGGCATCGCCGGAGACAGGTGCGTTTCGGCGAGGATCCGGTCCGCCTCCTCGGGCTCCCCTACCCGGTTCCACAATCGCGCGCGCAGCACGTTCGCGTGCAGCTGGTCGAACAGACGCCACGCGCCGCGTTCTGCCGCCCGACCGGCGAGCTCGATCGCGCTTCGGGTCTCGCGGCGGTTCTCGGCGGCGATGAGCGCGGCGAGGTAGAGCGAGTCGCTCGACTCCGGGGCGAACTCCCGTGCGACATCGGCGAGCCGGCGCGCCCGGTCGAGACGGCCTTCCTCGTAGGCATCGTACGCCGTTTCGACGTAGAGCAACGCGATATCGCGGTCTGCCTCGGTCCCGGACGCCGCGGGCGGGACGAGAAGGAGACAGACAACGACAGCTCCCCACGTCCGCCTCATCACTCGTCGCTCGTCTCCTCGGTACCCGTCCCATCGTCGCTGAGATCGGTGAGATCCGGTCGTTCCGGCAGACCGAGCAACTCGCGCACCTCGCGGTCGATGAGGGTCTCCTGATCGACCAGCGCGTCGGTGAGCTTCTCCAGCTCTGCTCGGTGTTCGGTGAGAATCTGCTTCGTCTCGGCGAACGCGTCGTCGAGAATCTGGTGGATCGCGTCGTCGATCTGCCTCGCCTTCTCCTCCGAGTAGTCCTTGTGACGCGCAATCTCCTTGCCCAGGAAGATCGGCTGGTCCTCCTGTCCGTACGCCACCGGACCGAGCGGGCTCATACCCCACTCCGTCACCATCTTGCGCGCTATGTCGGTCGCCTGCGCGAGATCCGCCTGCGTGCCGGTCGTGGTCTCGTCGTAGAACATCTCCTCGGCGACGTAACCGCCGTAGGCGATCTTGATCCGATCGAGCAACCAGCCACGCCCGTGGGAGTACGTGTCCTTCTCGGGTAACGAGAACGAGACGCCGAGCGCGCGACCGCGGGGAACGATCGTCACCTTGTGAAGCGGGTCGGAGTTCGGCAGGTAGTAGTGCAACAGCGCGTGGCCGGCCTCGTGGCATGCGGTCTTGCGCTTCTCATCCTCGGTGAACACCCGCGAACGGCGCGCAACCCCCATCATGATCTTGTCCCGCGCTTCCTCGAAGTCGTCCATCTGAACAAGCTCGCGGTTACGACGCGCCGCGTAGAGAGCGGCTTCGTTGACGAGGTTCGCGATATCCGCGCCCGAGCAGCCCGGCGTTGCCCGGGCGACGCGATCGAGATCGACCCTCGGCGAGAGGGGAATCCTCGACGCGTGGATCCTCAGGATCGCCGCGCGTTCCCCATGGTCCGGCATGTCGACGACGACCTGGCGGTCGAACCGGCCCGGGCGCAGGAGCGCGGGGTCGAGCACGTCCGCGCGGTTGGTGGCCGCGAGGATGATGACCCCGTCCTTCGTGTCGAATCCGTCCATCTCCACCAGCATCTGGTTCAGCGTCTGCTCGCGTTCGTCGTGACCGCCACCGTAACCGGCCCCGCGGGTTCGTCCGACCGCGTCGAGCTCGTCGATGAACAGGATGCACGGTGCGCTCTTGCGCCCCTGCTCGAAGAGATCTCGCACGCGGCTCGCACCCACACCGACGAACATCTCGACGAAGTCGGAACCCGACATGTGGAAGAACGAGACCCCGGCCTCGCCGGCGCACGCCTTCGCAAGGAGCGTCTTGCCGGTACCGGGCATCCCGACCAAAAGGACGCCCTTGGGGATCTTCGCGCCCATCCGCGTGAACTTGGCCGGGTTCTTGAGGAACTCCACGACTTCCTGCAGCTCGTACTTCGCTTCGGCCTGCCCGGCGACGTCGGCAAAGACGACCTTGCTTCCGTCGTCGGCGTACTTCTTCGCCCGGCTCTTGCCGAAGGAGAACGCGCGATTCCCGCTCCCCTGCATCTGCCGGAACATGAACCAGATGATGAAGATCCCGAACACCCAGGGAAAGAGGTTGAGCAGGATCTGCCAGGTGGGGACGCTTCCGGTCTGACCACGCGTAGGAACGTTTCCCTCACGCAGCAGACGCATGAGCTCATCGTCGAAGTACGGTATTCGCGTCCGGAAGATCGAGTCTTCGCCTCCCATCCCCCGGAGGCGCCCCCGTATCTCGTACTGGTCGATGATCGTGACCGATTCGACCCGGTTCTGCTCGACGTGGTCGACGAAGGTCGAATAGTCGATCTCTACGCCGGGGTTTCGGGTGGGGGAGGACAGCAGAAGGACGAAGATCCCGAGGATCGCCAGCAGCAGTATCAGCGCAAAGCGGTTGTTGCGGAAGTTGAAATTGAACGGGTCCTGATTGTTCCCGTTTTTCTTCTGGTCGTCACCCATACCCTACTCGAGCGCAGACCGTACGATCAGCAAGCCGTCTTCCTCACTCCGGTCGTCCGGGCGAAGAACGTCGCGGTAGCCGAGCACCGAGCCGAGGACAGCTGTCACACCGTACCGGTCGACGACCACCGGAATCAGACCGCGATCCGCATGCGGTACGCCCATATCGGCGAGCAGCGCGGGAACAGACCGGCCTTCTCCTGTCACACGGTCACCGGAACGTGATGCACGCACCACGACCGGCCGCCTTATCCTATTCAAGTGTAGCACACGGTCTCGCGAGAATGTGCAAGGTTCCCGAGCGAGCGTGAGCGACCAACCGAGACCGGCGTCAACCGGGCGATCGGTGGCCATGATTCGAAGATACCCACTTTCCCCGGACCGGACAATATCACGCTCGACCAGCAGCGCTTGGGCGACAAGCTCCACGCGAACGCCCCGGGCCGCGATCATCGTTCGCGCGCCGCCGGGATCGCGCCCCAGGAGTGGAGCGAAGAACCGCTGCGCCGGCCTGTTCCGCCGTTCGAGCATACCGAGCCGTCCGAGCGCGCGGTAGAGGAGTTCGAGCCGCGCATCCGCGTCGAGCTCGAAGAACCCCCGCCGGTCGATGCGTGCCGCGCTATCGTCGTACTCGACCGCGCAGCTCGCAGCGCGGGCGCTCGCCAGGTCCCGCGCGCGCCGCATCGCTCGCGAGAGAAGCAGGAGATCGTGCCGGATCGCCGGCCAGCGCTCTTCGAGCAGCGGCAGCACCTCGTGGCGGACGAGGTTCCGGCGGTACGCCCGGCTCTCGTTCGTGCGGTCCTCGCTCCAGCCCAGACCGCGGCGATCGAGCGAAGCGATGATCTGCTTTCGGGACACCCCGAGCAGCGGCCGATGGACGGTCACGCGCTCGCCGAGCTTGCGCGAACTCGGGATTCCCGCGAGCAGGGTTCCCGTCACCCCGTCGAGCAGGCGCATCAGCACCGTCTCCTCCTGATCGTCGCGAGTGTGGGCTGTCACCAGCACGCGCGCACCGCAGGCGCGGCACACATCGCGCAGAAAACGGTATCGCAACGAACGCGCCGCGGACTCGGGACCGCCGGCAGGACCGGTCTCATCGAACATCGCCTGCCGATGGGCACGGTCGAACTCCACCGGTCTGCGCGCTCCGCCCTGCGCGCGTCCCACGAACAGCGGCCCTTCGCACACGGCTGCAAGCGACCGCACGACCCGCAGGTCGCGCTCGCTGTCGATTTCACTCCTGATGCCGTGATCGAAGTGGGCGAGCACCACGCGCTCGGCCGGCGAATGCCCCTGCTGTCGAACGGCGTCGCAGATCGCGGCGGCGAGCGCGCTGCTGTCGGCCCCGCCGGAGACGGCCACGACGATCGTGTACGCATCCACCTCGCGGAGCCACCGGTTAACCGCGTCCTCGACGCTCATTGGCGTCTGTTGACGTGGTTCATCGCCGCCTCGAGCCCACGTTCGGCCACGCCAAGAACAGTTCTCGAGGCGAGCGCGATCGCCTCGTCGTAGAGGTGCGCTTCGCTCTCGTCCGGAGGAGACAGAACGTGATCGATCACCGCCTCAGGCGAGCCCGGATGGCCGACCCCTACGTACAGCCGTGCGAAATCGCCGGTTCCGAGCGCGTTCATGATCGAGACAAGGCCGTTGTGCGACCGACTCGAACCGCGACGCTTGATCCGCACGACGCCGGGCTCGAGGTCCATGTTGTCGCACACGACCAGCACGTCGTCGACAGAGGCACCGGTCGCGCGCAGGAGCACAGGCATCACGTCGCCGGAGCGATTCATGTAGGTGAGCGGCGTGACGAGCACGAGCTCGTCGCGACCGGTCCACAGGTAGGGTCGCAACAGGCGCTTGCGGAGCCTCAGACCCTGCGTAGCGGCGACGCGCCGCACGACGTCGAATCCGACGTTGTGGCGCGTACCTTCGAATCGAGGACCGGGGTTACCCAGCCCCACAACGAGCAGCAGATCACTACTCCTCGGCGGCTTCCTCGGACTCTCCGCCCTCGGCAACCTCGCCTTCCTCGGCGACCTCGCCTTCTTCGAGTTCCTCTTCCTCCGCCTCGGGCTCAACTTCGATCCGCGGCATGGCGACGAGCGCGACGACGTTCTCATGGTTGGTGAGAATCGTGACACCCTCGGGTGCTTCGAGGTCGCTGACGTGCAACGATTCACCGACGGCGAGGTTGGTCACGTCTACGCGGAACGCCTCGGGGATGTCTTTGGGCAGACACTCTATCTCGATCTCGTAGAGCTGCTGTTCGAGGATTCCCCCCTCGCGCGATCCGATCGCGGAGCCCTCGAGATGGATACCAATGTGGGTTCGCAGGGTCTTGCCCGCCTCGATCTCGAAGAAGTCGATGTGATCGACGCTTCCGGTCAGAATGTTTTCCTGGTAGTCCTTGATGAGAACGTCGTAGGTCTCGTCTCCCACCGTCAGCTTGATGATCTGACTCTCCGAGATGATCTTGAACTCACGAATGAACTCCAGCCCATCGATGGTCACGGGCACCGGCTCGCGATGTCCGTAGATCACGGCGGGAATCTTGCCGGCGCGTCGCAAGCGACGGGCTGCACCGGTCTTCAGCTCGGTCCGCGCAGATGCGCTCAGCGTCTTCTGGTCCATTGCAATCTCCTGGTCGGGTAAGCTACCAAATCTGCACCGGCTCGAACAGGCCCTCACGCATGAACGTCGTCTCCGGAACCGGTCTGCGTTCGGGAATCCGCGGCGTCCCCGGTCGCATCCACTCCCTCGGACCGGGGCACCGGGTCTTCCTCGGCCTCGTAGGCACCCACGATCCTGTCCTGGAGCACGTTCCGGAACTCCGAGGTAATCGGGTGAGCCACGTCCTTGAACTCGCCGTTCTTCGTCTTCCGGCTGGGCATCGCGATGAAGACACGGTCGGCCCCCTCGATCACTTTCACGTTGTGCACCACGAAGCAGGCGTCAAAGGTAACCGTCACGTAGGCCTTCAGCTTCCCCTGGTTGTCTACCTTTCGAACCCGGATATCCGTAATCTCCATCTTGTTGCTCCTTTGAGGCTCAGTAGACGAAAAAGAGACCATACCGTGGCAACGGGTTATTATACGTCAGGGAGAGCACATGTCAATGAAAGAGGAGCGCATGGGTTCGGATTCCGGCTGGGTCCGGATTCCAGCCGGGGGGGAGGAGCATGAGCGATTGGGACGATGACGACGATTTCGACGACATCGAGTCCGATCCGGACTGCGACGGCGTCGACGATGTCTACGAAGACGAGCCCGATTACGACGACGAGCCGGATTACGACGATATGGACGACGACGATTTCGACGACGACATCGAGTTTGACACCTACTACGAGGAACCCGACGACGCCGAGTTCGACGACGAGGTCGAGTAGATCTCATTCGCGCCGAACCACAACCGCTCGAGCTCGTAGAACTCGCGCAGTTCTTCGGTCATCAGGTGGATGACGACGAATCCCACGTCGATCAGCACCCAACCGATCTCCGTGTCGCGTTTGCGCGGATGCAGCGGCTCGAGGTCGAGCGACCGGAAGAGCTCGTCGAGCTGCAGGATGAGCCCCCGCAGATGCCCCTGGGAGTTCACCGTGGCGATGACAAAGTAGTCGGCAAACGCGCAGCTGCCGGTAACGTCGAGTGCGACCGGGTCGCGCGCCTGCGCGTCGTCGAGCAGACGCGCTACTTCCAGTACCTGGGTACGTTGATTATCTGACATAGCGTCCGTCAAAATCCTCACCGAGAATGATCGTCACGTCAACCGCACCCTGCGGATCGACGTCGCTGTCCACCAGCGACGCACGAATGATGTCCGCGGTGCGCCGGGCGAAGATATCGTTGCCCACCCGGTCGACGACGAGCGTGTTCTCCACGGTGCCGCTCTGGGCGTTTCCCACCGCGACGACGTCGAACCCGTAGCTGCGGTAGAGCTCGGCGGTCCGGCGCGCGAGTCCGGTCTCGTCGGTACCGTTGAGAATCTCCAGCCGGATCACGATGTTCTCGTCAAGCACCGATCCCTCGGATGCGAGATTATCCACCACCTGGCGCACCGACTCCTTGAGCCATCGACCCTCCTGATGCGGGAAGAGCAGCATCTTCTCGGCCCCATCGGTGTCCACCTGCCGGTCGACACCCTCAACCTGTCGCGTGATTAGCCGATCGCTCTCGAGCGCGCCAAGCTCACGCATCAGCGAGACGAGCGCCGCCCGCTCCATGTTCGTGTCCATCTGGTCGATCAGAACCCGGGACATTCGCGGATCGGAGAACGTCCGGTGGTTCTCTCCGAGCTCCTTGAGCAGCGACACCACGAGCTTCTGGTGTCGAGCGATTCTCTCCCGGGCGCGCTCGCCGTCCCCGGCGTAGGTGACGTACTCGACTGCCTTCGCCCCGTCGAGTACGACGTCGCCGCTGGGAATCCGTACCGCGTTCGGCCCCTCGTTCGGCAAGTCGGTCACGAAGACCGATAGTCCGGCGAGCAGATCCACGACCGCCTCGAGGCCGGAATCGTCGAGGTGGATCGAGAACGGAATATCGACGCCGACCAGCGTGCCCACCGCCTGCCGGTACGCGTCGATCCCGTCGGTGAAGAAGACCGTGTCGATCGAATCGATGCGATCGAGCGATTCGACGACGACACCGGTGTGACTCGGCACGTCGAACAGCGCCCCCCGATCGGAGGCCGAATCGTAGAAGAGCGTCTGGGTCGACAGACGACCGTCGTTGAGCTCGATGACGAGGAGCACGGCGAGCTGCCCTCCGGTCTCAACGAGATCCGAGACCTCGTCCGTTCGCAGAGCAAGGCTCACGACGACCACGGCGACGACGATCACCGCCACGATCACGATGAGAAAGAGCACACCCTTGTCTATTCCGCCTCGTTGCATACTGCTTCGCTCCGTCACCGTTCGCGATAGAGCCCGTACGACTCGATGTAGCCGAATACCGGCGGTGGCACGAGGTAGCGATACGGCAGGCCTTCTCGCACCCGCTCGCGGATCTCGGTCGCCGAGATACCGAGCAGCACGTTGTCCACGGCCGTGTGAGGCCGGTTGAACTCAGGCGCATCGTTCACCGGTCGTCGCACCAGAATGAGGTCGGCAAGCTCCTCGATTTCCTCCACACCGCGCCAGGAATCGAACCCCGCAACGAGGTCCTCCCCCACGATCAGACCCGGCTTTCCGGTCACCTCCTCGCTCGCTACCAGATGCCGGAGCGTGCGCACCGTGTACGAGACCCCCTTCTCGTCGATCTCGAAGGTATCTACGACGAACTCCGAGCGGTCGGCCACCGCCAACCGAAGCATTTCCACCCGTTGCTTCGCGTCGGCGACCGGCGTCTCGCGCTTGTGGGGCGGAACGCGTGTGGGTATGAACCGTATCTGCTCGTAGTCGAGCCGGGCGAGCACCTCGTCCGCCATGAGCAGATGCCCGAGATGAACCGGATCGAACGTCCCGCCGAGTATCGCCGTCCTCACTGCCGCTCTCCGAATCGCAGGAAGACCCCGGCGAGCTCGCGGATTCCGTCGCCGGTGAGCGCAGAGACGCCGACAATCGCCTGATCATCGAGCCCGTCGCGAAGCTCCTGGAGCCGCCGCAGCGCCCCGTCCTCGTCCATCTTGTTGCCCACGATGATCCTCGGCTTGCGAGCAAGCCCGCCGCCGTAGTCCGCAAGCTCCCCTTCGAGCATCGACACGGTCTCCAGCGGTGCATCCTCGCCGAGATCGACGATGTACGCAAGCGATCGAGTTCGCGAAATGTGGCGCAGGAACCGGAAGCCGAGACCCGCGCCGTGCGAGGCGCCCTCGATGAGTCCGGGGATGTCGGCAAGGATCAGCTGGCTGTGGTCGAGCTCCATGACGCCGAGATTCGGGATCTTCGTGGTGAACGGGTACGCACCCACCTTCGGGTGGGCAGCGGTCATCCGCCCGAGCAGGCTCGACTTACCCGCGTTGGGTTTGCCGACGAATCCGATATCGGCGATGAGCTTCAGCTCTACCCGCAACTCGCGCTCGGCACCCGGTTCCCCGTCCTGGGCGAACCTGGGCGTCTGATTCCGCGAGGTCGCGAAGTGACTGTTTCCCTTGCCGCCACGCCCGCCTTCGAGCAGCACGTGCCGGGCATCGGGTTCGACCACGTCGAGCAGGAGTTCGTTCGTCTCGGCGTCGAAGATCGCCGTCCCGGGCGGCACTTCGATTACCGCGTCGGCGCCGTCGCGTCCATGCCGATTGCGGCCGGCGCCCGGGCGTCCTCGCTGCGCGCTGATGTGCCGACTGCGCGTCAGGTCGATCAGCGTTCGCAGATCCCGCCGGGCGCGCACGACCACGTCACCCCCGTGGCCTCCGTCGCCGCCGTCGGGTCCGCCCTTGGGAACGTACTTCTCCCGCCGGAACGAGACAGACCCCGGCCCTCCGGCCCCCGACGCGATGTGAATCCGTACTTCGTCGACGAAGCTCTGCAACGAAACGAGGTGCGCTACTCGGCAGACGGTTCGATTGCGATGATCTTGCGGCCCTTGCGATCAATGAAGCTCACGGTTCCGTCGATCTTCGCGAACAGCGTGTCGTCTTTCCCGCGCCCGACGTTCGCGCCCGGATGGAAGCGCGTTCCCCGCTGGCGCACGAGGATCGAGCCGGCGCTCACGAGCTGTCCACCGGACCGCTTGAGTCCGAGGCGCTGCGCGTTGGAGTCCCGTCCGTTCTTGCTGCTTCCGCCACCCTTCTTATGAGCCATGCGTATCTCCTTCGTATTCAACCGCCATCGTGACCTCCTGCGGCGACTCGCGCGCGACCCGCGCAATTCCGGTCACGATCACGTCGGTGACTCCACGCAGCCACGCGAGGGCCGCTGCAGCCACGCTGTCGATGCTCAGGACGAGATCACCGGGTGCGTCTGCCGAACCCGTCGCTGCGATGTCGCCCCGCTCGTCGATCGCCTGCGCGCAGGCGCGGACGATCCCGCTCACCGCCGCGCACTCGGCGCTCACGGTGCGCGACCCGAGCGACGCGTGCCCGCGGACCGTGAGCGATGAGAGCGCTCCGCTCCCGTCGACCACGACCCGGACGTCGATCACGAACCGGTGATCTCCTCCACGCGGAGGAGCGTGTAGTCCTGTCGATGTCCGCGCGTCCTCTTGTACCGCTTTCGTCGCTTGTACTTGTGCACGATCACCTTGTTGCCGCGAACGTGGTCCTCGACGACCGCCTTCACCTTCGCACCCGAAACGTAGGGCTCGCCGATCTTCACGCTCGAATCGTCGCGGAGCATCAGGACACTGTCGAGCTCGACGACGTCGCCTTTCTCCGAGGCAACGCGCTGTACGGTGAGAAGGCCGCCCTTCTCCGCCTTGTACTGGTTGCCCTTGATCTCCACCATTGCGTACATACTTCTTCCTTGTAATGCTCGAGGTAGCGATATAAGTAACCAAGAATCTCGCGTCGCGTCAAGATGAGGTCAGCCGCGCCCGATCGCCCATGAGGTGGCGGTCGATCGCGTACGCCGCGCCTCGCCCCTCCTTGATCGCCCAGACCACGAGGCTCTGCCCGCGCCTCGCGTCGCCGGCGGCGAACACGTTGTCTTTGCTCGTCGCGAAACGCCCGTACTCGGCGGCCACGTTCGAGCGAGGGTCGCGGTCGACGTCGAGCATGTCCAGGATCTCCTGCTCGGGTCCCAGGAAACCGAGCGCGAGGAGGACGAGATCGGCCTCCCACTCTTCTTCGGTTCCGGGAATCTCCTCGAAGTAGGGCCGTTCGCCGCGCGGCTTGTGCCACTCGACGCGGACGGTGTTCAGCTTCTTCACGCGTCCGTTGCCGTCGTCGACGAACTCCCTGGTCATGATCGAGTACTCGCGAGGGTCGCGACCGAAGACCGCGTCCACTTCCTCGTGCCCGTAGTCCTGTTTGTAGAGCCGCGGATAGGTGGGCCAGGGGTACTCGTCGGTGCGCTCGGCGGCCGGCTTGGGCAGGAGCTCGAAGTTCGCGAGGCTCGCGCATCCGTGCCGCATCGACGTGCCGATGCAGTCGTTCCCGGTGTCGCCGCCACCGATGACGATGACGTTCCTGCCCTGCGCCGAAATGAAGCCACCGTTCGTCCGGACGGTGTCGAGCGCGCCTCCGGCGTCGAGCAGCGCCTTCGTGTTCGCATGCAGGAATTCCATGGCGAAGTGGATACCGCCGAGCTCACGCCCCGGCACCGGCAGGTCGCGCGGCCTGGTCGCGCCGCAGGCGAGGAGGACCGCGTCGAACTCCTCCACGAGGTCGTTCGGATCGAGATCGCGACCGACGGCGGCGTTCGTCACGAAGATGACCCCCTCCCGGGCCATGATGCGGTTGCGCTTCTCGACCAGACTCTTGTCGAGCTTCATGTTGGGAATGCCGTACATGAGCAGCCCGCCGATCCGGTCCGACCGCTCGTAGACGGTGACGAGATGACCGGCCTTGTTGAGCTGGTCCGCCGCGGCGAGTCCGGCCGGCCCGCTGCCGACGATCGCGACGCGCTTTCCGGTGCGGGTCCGCGGCGGGCGCGGCTTCATGAGACCGCTCTCGTAGGCGCGGTCGATGATCGTGACCTCGTTGTCCTTGATCGTAACCGGCGGCTCGTTGATCCCGAGTACGCACGCGCTCTCGCACGGTGCCGGACAGACGCGTCCGGTGTACTCGGGGAAGTTGTTGGTCTTCAGCAGACGCCGGAACGCGTCGTCCCACTTGCCGCGGTAGACGAGGTCGTTCCACTCCGGGATGAGGTTGTCGACCGGACAGCCGTACTCGCTCTGGCAGAAGGGAACGCCGCAGTCCATGCAGCGCGCCCCCTGCTCCCGCCGATCGGTCTCGTCGAGCGGTTCGTGAAACTCCCGGAAATCCTTGACGCGCTCGGACGCGGGCCGATCTACGACCGTCCTGCGCTCGTACTCCATAAAACCGGTAGGCTTAGCCATGAACGGCCTCCCGCATGCTCTTCTCCTCCTGCAGCTCGAGGATCCGGCGGAACGCAGGCGATATCACCTTATGGAACTTCACGATGCTCGCATCCCAGTCGTCGAGCACGCGTCCGCCGATCTCGCTGCCGGTGTACTCGTGGTGCCACGCGACGAGCTGGCGCACCTCTGCGATCTCCTGCTCGCTCTCGAGCTTCATCAGCTCGACCATGCCCGGGTTCACCTTGCTCGGGAAATCGCCGAGTGTGTCGTAGACGTACGCGATTCCGCCGCTCATACCCGCCCCGAAGTTGCGCCCGGTGCCGCCGAGGATGACGGCGCAACCTCCGGTCATGTACTCGCAGCCGTGGTCGCCAACCCCCTCGACGACGACGTGCGCCCCGGAGTTCCGGACGCAGAACCGCTCGGCGGCCATGCCCCGGAAGAATCCGTACCCGCGGATCGCGCCGTAGAGCGCGACGTTGCCGATGATGATGTTCTCCTCCGACCTGAATCGGCTGCCCCTCGGCGGATACGCGATGAGCATCCCGCCGGAGAGTCCCTTGCCGACGTAGTCGTTCGCGTCGCCCTCGAGCTCGAGGGTCACGCCTTTCGACAGCCACGCACCGAAGCTCTGCCCGGCCGACCCGGTCAGCTTCGCGTGAATCGTGTCTCGGGGGAGCCCTTCGAGCCCGTAGCGCTTCGCGATCTCGTGGCTGAGCATCGTTCCCGTTGCGCGGTCGACGTTGCGGATGGGCAGGTCGATCCGAACCGGCTCCTGCCGCTCGAGCGCCCGAGCGCTCAGCTCGATGAGCGTGCGGTCGAGCACCGTGTCGATGCCGTGGTCCTGCGGAATGCAGCAGATCACCCGGCTCGCGGGAGTCTTCTTCACCGCGGGGCGGAGCACCGCCGACAGATCCACTCCGGCCGATTTCCACTCGCGCACCGCGTCGTCGGCCTCGAGCATGTCGACGCGGCCGACCATCTGCTCGAAGGTGCGGAAGCCGAGCTCGGCCATGATGCCGCGCAGGTCTTCGGCGAGGAACATCATAAGGTTCACCACGTCGTCCGGACGCCCGGTGAACTTGGCCCGCAGCCGCGGGTCCTGCGTCGCCACACCCACCGGACACGTGTTCTTCTCGCACTTGCGCATCATGATGCAGCCGACCGCGATGAGCGCGCTGGTGGCGAAGCCGCACTCCTCGGCGCCGAGCATCGCGGCGATCGCGATGTCGCGCCCGGTCTTGATCTGCCCGTCGGTCTGAACGACGACACGGCTGCGCAGGTCGTTCATCACGAGGGTCTGATGCGTCTCGGCGAGCCCGAGCTCCCACGGCAACCCGGCGTGCTTGATGCCGGTAAGCGGGCTCGCACCGGTCCCCCCGTCGTGACCGGAGATGAGGATGTGATCGGCGTGCGCCTTCGCCACGCCTGCGGCAACCGTCCCGACGCCGACCTCGCTTACGAGCTTCACGCTGACGCGCGCCTGCGGGTTGGAGTTCTTCAGGTCGAAGAT
>CAZVEF010000005.1:0-49035 GCA_964625715.1 uncultured Spirochaetaceae bacterium
TGAGTGATGGATCGCTCTCCCAAGACGAAATAGACGCTCTGTTGCAGGGAACCGGCGGAATGGACTTCGACGCGGGACCAACGTCCCCGGCGCTCACGGATCAGCAACGCCAGCAGTTTCAGCACGTCGTTCAAGGCACGGTAGATAGCCAGCAGTCAAACCTGTCGCTGCTCGTCAACAACGAGGTCAGCATAGAACCACCGTCGGTCGAACTCACCGAGGCCGAGACGTTCGGGCCGTCCGTGCAGGGATCGCTCGTGCAGGTCGAGATCAACCTCACCGAAGGAACACCGGGCCACCATTCGTACGTCATGTCGGAGGAGGCTGCAGTTCAGATCGCCGGTCCGATGATGGGGCAGGAGGGCGTGGAGCTCGACGATGCGGCGGTCAACGCGCTGCAGGAGGCGTTCAGCCAGATCGCCGGCCCGGTGATTACCGCGCTCGGCGACACCGCGGGTACGACGGTCATGAATGATCCACCGTCGGGCCGGCACGGCGACTCCTCCTCGCTCACGCTTCCCGGCGGTCAGTTCGTCAAACTGACCTACTCAGTAACGGTGGACGACGGTGCGCCGTTTGACGTACACGAAATCTTCGACGCGAACGTCGTGCTGGCTGTGCTCGGCGGTGGACACGCCGGGGTGGGCGAGGCTCAGGCCGCGGGTACCCAGCCGCAGATGGCGGGCGCTGGCGGTGGTATGAACGCCGGGGCCGTCGGCGGCAACGCCGGAACGGGCGGGATGATGGGCATGCAGATGGGTGGCGCTAATCCGAGCGTCCAGAGCGTCCAGTTTCCCAACCTCTCGCCGGCGGGTGGCGGGCAGGAGCAGGGCAATATCGGTCTTCTCATGGACGTCTACATGGAGATGACCGTTGAGCTCGGCCGCACTCGCAAACTGATCAAGGAAATACTGGGCATGGGCGAGGGTACGATCATCGAGCTTGACAAGCTTGCCGGCGAACCGGTGGATATCCTCGTGAACCATAAGCTGATCGCGAAGGGCGAAGTCGTCGTGATCGACGAGAACTTCGGAGTCCGCGTGACGGAGATCGTCTCGCCGATGGAGCGAATGAGCGGCATGCCGTGATCGAGAGGTGGGATCGCGCTGCGTGGTGAGGTGTTGACCGTGCCGAACCGCGTTGGGTGATCCCGGCGAGGGGGTTGGGAGCCCCCTGGCCACTGAGGGGAGGGGACAGATGAAACGCCTTGCTTGTATCCTTGGGATGGGACTCCTTGTCCCGGTCCTGACGTTTGCGCAGACAGCAGACCCGCCGGCGACGGGTGGTGCAGAATCTCAGGAAGATGCTTCGGCCGAGCGGTCCGCGGAGACCGCTGCGATGGACGAGTCGAGTCTCGTGCTCGGCGAAGCGTCTCCGGAGTCGACCGACGACGCCTCGAGCGTGTCCGCGTTCGGCTTTTGGGACTTTGCGCGCATGATTCTTGTGCTCGCCTGCGTGGTCGGAGTCATCTATCTGATATTCTACTTTCTCAAACGCGCCGGTAGCGGCAAATACGCGAACAGCGAGCTGATCAGGGTGGTCGGCTCGCAGTCGCTTCCGGGCAATCGTGCGATCTATCTCGTCCAGGTGGGCGCGCAGGTCTTCATGATCGGGGCTGGCGGCGATTCGGTGACGCTGCTCGGCGAGATCACGGATAAGGAGACCGTCGACACGATGATCCTCGCGGCAGCGGAGCACGAGACACCACCGGGGCGGAGTTTCGGCGACGTGGTCGCCTCGCTCGTGAAGAGCGGGCAGGGCGAGAGCCTTGACCTGATGCGGCGGCAACGCGAACGGTTGCAGCGCCTCGGGCAGTAGGCGGATTCAGGAACTGGGGGGGGAATGAATCGTCTACGAACATCAGCCATCGTGGTCGCCGCCGTGCTTCTCGCGCTCATCGTCGTCCCGTCTGCCTCGACGCAGGAGCTCGGGGACGCCGACGATGTGGTTCCCGAGGGCGAACAGGCGCTGCAGATACCGTTTGTGAACCTCGAGATTCGCGAGCCGGACAGCAATCAGGAGGTCGCGCTGTCGTTGCAGCTGCTCCTGCTGCTGTCGGTGCTCAGTCTCGCGCCGTCGATCATCATGCTGACGACAAGCTTCCTGCGTATCGCGATCGTCTTCGACTTCGTGAAGCGGGCGCTTTCCTTGCAGCAGGTGCCGCCGTCGCAGGTGCTCATGGGGATCGCGCTGTTCATGACGGTGTTCATCATGTGGCCTACGCTGACGACCGTCTACGAGGAGGCGTTCGTGCCGCTTGCGGAGGGCGAGATGGGGATCGAAGAGGCTTACCGAGAGTTCGAGGCACCCATGCGCTTGTTCATGTACCGTCAGATGGAGAACAGCCCCGACACGATCAGGCTCTTCATGCGGATGGGGAACATGGAGGCTCCGTCGACCTTCGCCGACGTGCCGACGCACGCGCTCATTCCCGCTTTCATCCTTCACGAGCTTACCGTCGCGTTCAAGATCGGCATCCTCCTCTACATACCGTTCATCGTGATCGACATGGTCGTCGCGTCGACGCTCATGTCCATGGGTATGATCATGCTGCCGCCGATCATGATCTCGCTGCCGTTCAAGCTGATTCTGTTCGTCCTCGTCGACGGGTGGACCCTTCTCGCGCAGCAGCTCGTCGCGAGCTTTGGAGGCTTCTGATGGATGTGGGATTTGCGGTACAGCTGATCAGAAGCGGGGTGTTCTACATCCTCATCGTGGCAGCGCCGGCGCTTCTTACCGGGCTTGTCGTGGGGCTCGTCGTCTCGATCGTCCAGGCGACGACGTCGATCCAGGAGCAGACGCTGACCTTCGTGCCCAAGATCGCCGCGATCCTCCTCTCGGTCTTCGTGATGGGGCCGTGGATGATTCGGGTTCTCGTGCAGTTCGCGCGAAGCGTCTTCGACTCGATACCGGAAATGGTCGGTTAGCAATGGTACTCGACGGGCTGGTAGCCGACGCGCAGCTGTTCTTCCTCCTCTTCGTTCGCGTGATCGCGATGCTGCAGTTTGCCCCGCTGTTGAGTTCGGGTTCCATCCCCTCGATCGCCAAGGTGGCGCTCGCGCTCATGGCCGGCGCGCTCGTCTTCCCAATGGTCCAGGCGTCGGGCTATCCGATTCCGCAGAACGGCGTCGAGTACGCGATGCTTGCGTTCGGAGAGGGAATGATCGGCGTGATCATGGGATTCATGCTGTCGATCGTCTACGCCGCGTTCCAGACCGCTGGACAGATGTTCAGCCTGCAGATGGGATTCGGCGCGAGCCAGGTCTTCGACCCGCTCGCTCAGATTGAAATCCCGATCATGGGTCAGTTCCTCAACCTCGTCGCGATGTTTGTGTTCGTCCTTACGGCCGGTTTCCAGCGGATCTTTCTCACCGGCGTCTACTACTCGTTCCAGTCTATTCGGGCGGTGGATCTGGTGTTGCTCCGGGAGGATATTCTCACCTCGATGCTCTCCGGACTGAGCTCGCTCTTTCAGAATGCGCTCATCATCTCGTTTCCCATCCTGGGGACGCTCTTTCTCGTTCAGGTCGTCATGGGGCTGCTCGCCAAAGCCGCGCCTCAGATGAACCTGCTGATGCTCGGCTTCCCGCTCTCGATCGGAGTCGCCTACATCATCCTCTTCATGACCGTTCCCTTCCTCATGGAGACGTTCGATCGGCTCATTTCGGTCGGTTTCGACTGGCTGTTCGAGCTCTTCCGCGGTGCGGCGGAGGCGGGAAGGTGAGCGCCGGAACGCGACGACCGCAGACCGCCTTCGCAGACCTGCTGCTCCCGGTCAGCCTCGCCCGCGACGGCGAGCCGGCGCAGGAGATCGTGCCCGAGGTGCCGCTTCACTTCGACGAGGCGGAGACTGCGGAACGCGGTGTGCGCCATGACACTGGCGATGAGTCGCTTGCGAGCGCGCTCGAGGCGATGCACCTCCAGTGGTTCGCCGCCGAGGACGAGGGGCGCACCGAGGAGCCGACCGAGCACAAGATCCAGAAAGCGCGCGAGGACGGCAAGGTCGCGAAGAGCCAGGACGTGACCGGTTCGATCATCCTGCTGTTTTCGGTCATCGCGCTTCTGATCCTCGGTCGCTACATCCTCCACAACTCGCAGGAGATGGTGACGTACTTCCTGCGGCGGTCGACAGAGGTCGAGCTGGCCGAAGACGCGACGATCGCGCGCGCGTTCTACTCGTACTTCATTCGGCTTACGTGGCCCATCGCGTTGATCGCTTTCGTCGCCGCGGTCCTCGGCAACGTCGTGCAGGTCGGGTTCCTCTTCACGACGAAGACCATTACGCCGGACTTCAACCGCATCGCGCCCCGTTTCGGGAAGTTCTTCCAGCGCGCGCTTCTGAGCACCGAAGCGCTCTTCAATCTCGCGAAGTCGTTGGGGAAGGTCCTGCTCATCGTCGTGCTCGGGATCGTCAACGTTGCCTTCCGAATCAACGAGATCACCGCGACGCTGCGCGCGCCGTTCCTGCAGTCGTTCTCGCTCATCACCGAGATTGCGTTCAACCTGCTGTTGCAGTCTGCGATCCTGATGCTCGTCCTCTCGATTTTCGACTACCTCTTTCAACGTCACCAGCACATGGAGTCGCTCAAGATGACCCGCCAGGAGGTCAAGGAGGAGCGACGGACGTTCGAGGGAGACCCGCAGATCAAGAGCCGGATGAAGCAGCGGATGAACGAGCTTCTGAACCGGAACATGCTGCAGAACGTCCCGCGCTCGGACGTCGTCGTGACCAACCCGACGCATTACGCGGTTGCGATGGAGTACGATCAGACGACCATGGAAGCTCCGACGGTCGTGGCGAAGGGCCAGGACAACATGGCGTTCCGGATCAGGGAGATTGCCGAGGAGTCCGACGTTCCGGTCATCGAGAACAAGCCGCTTGCGCGCGCCCTCTACGCCGAGGTGGACATTGGCGATGCGATCCCGCAGAAGTTCTACGAGGCGGTCGTCATCGTGCTGAAGCAGGTGTACCAGATGACGGGAAAGCCGGTGGGAGGCCGATATGGCTGAAGTTCAGTCGGTTCTGAGTAACGCGTTCCTGCGCAAGCGCAGCGATGTGTTCATCGCCGTGGGGGTGATCGTCGTCGTGGGAATGCTCATCATCCCGCTGCCGACGTTTCTGCTCGACGGGTTCATGGCGATCAACATCGTCCTGAGCCTGCTCGTGATCCTCATCGTTCTCTACACGACGCGCGCGCTCGAGTTCAGCGTCTTTCCCACGCTACTGCTCGTCGCGACGGTGTTCGGGCTCGCGCTGAACGTCTCTTCGACGCGGTTGATACTCGCGCAGGGAGTGGATTTCGACGGGCGCATCGTGATCGCCTTCGGAAACTTCGTCGTGGGAACGTCCGGGACCGAGGGTCTCGTGATCGGGATCATCATCTTCGTCGTCCTGATCGCCGTGCAGTTCATCGTCATCACCAAGGGCGCGACCCGCGTCGCCGAGGTTGCCGCACGCTTCACGCTCGACGCGCTGCCCGGAAAGCAGATGGCAATCGAGGCCGAGTACAACTCGGGGGCGATCACCGAGGAGGAGGCGGCGAAGCGCAAGAACGAGCTCGAACGCGAGGTCGACTTCTACGGTGCGATGGACGGTGCGAGCAAGTTCGTCCAGGGAAACGTCAAGGTCGGCATCCTCATCACGGTGATCAACATCGTCGGCGGAATCATCGTCGGGGTGACGCTGCACGGGGAGACGCTTGCCCAGGCGGCCGATACCTACATCCGCTTCGCCGTCGGCGACGGGCTGGTGACCCAGTTCCCGGCGCTGTTGATCGCGACGGCGACCGGCATCATCGTCACCCGCGCGGTTTCGGACGGGTCGTTCGGTGAGGATATCACCAAACAGTTTACGAGCCAGAGCCGGATCTACTGGATCGCCGCCGCCTTCCTGGTCGGCATCGCCTTCCTGCCGGGCTTCCCCTGGTACGTTCTCATCCCGCTCGCGGCGATGAGCGGTGTTCTTGCGTATCGACTGGGCCACAAGCAGGTGCGCGAGGAGGCGCAGGCACGGGAGGCTCAAGCGGAGGCCGCGCCGGAGGCGCCCGCGGAGATCTCGCCGGTTGCGCCGCTCGATCCGCTGTCGCTCGAGCTCGGCTACGGTCTCGTCCCGCTCGTCGACCGTGACAAGGGCGCCGAGCTGCTCGACCGGGTGACGCGGATTCGGCGCGAGATGGCGCTGGACCTCGGGCTCGTCGTGCCGCGCATCCGGATCATCGACAATATGCGACTCGAGCCGAGCGAGTACAGCTTCAAGATCCGCGGGACCGAGGTGGGAAGTGGGACGATCCGCATGGGCCACTACCTTGCGATCAACCCGGGCAGTGTCACCGAAGAAGTCCCCGGCGAACGAACGACCGACCCCGCGTTCGGTCTTCCGGCGATGTGGATCACCGAGGACATCCGTGACCGCGCCGAGCGCGCAGGCTATACCGTAGTCGATTCGCCGTCGATCATCGCGACCCACCTGACGGAGATCATCAAGCGACACGCCGCAGACATTCTCGGGCGTCAGGAAGTACGCAGCATGCTGGATACGCTGCGCCGCGAGTACCCGGCGGTGGTGGAAGACGTTCAGAACGTCCTGTCGCTCGGCGAGATCCAGAAGGTCCTTCAGAGCCTGCTCGCGGAGCAGGTTTCCATCCGGAACCTGGTCGTCATTCTCGAAACGCTCGCCGACTTCGCGGCGGTCAGCAAGGAGCCGACTTTCCTCGTCGAGAAGGTGAGACAGGCGCTCGCCCGGCAGATCTGCCTTCAGTACGCCGACGAGGAGCGTACGATTCACGTGATGACGCTCGAGCCGGGGCTCGAGCAGCGGATCGTCGATTCACGGGTGGAGACCGCCGGCGGGCTCGTCCCCGCCCTGCCGCCCGCCGTGCAGCGCGCCTGGGTCAACGCGCTCATGAACGCGGCCCGCAACGTCCAGCAGATGGGGCACATGCCCATCATTCTCTGTTCCGAGGCGGCTCGACCGCTCGTCAAGGCGAGCGCCCGCCGTGAGATCCCGGACCTGGCGGTTCTCTCGGTCCCGGAGATCGTCGCCGACATCCGGATCGAAGCGCTCGCAGAAATTCGCGTTGAGGAGTGAACATGGAGTATTTTGTTGAACAGGCACCGACGCACCGAGAGGCCGAAGAGCGAGTCCGTTTGAAGTACGGCGACGCCGCGCGCATCATGCACCACCGCTCGGTACGGATGGGAGGGTTTCTCGGCCTGTTCACGCGCGAGGGCGTGGAGGTGACCGGGTACTTCTCGCGCGAGCCGCGCAGACAGGTCGGTGCCGATGCGCTGTCGCGGCCGGCCGAGCATGTCCGGACCAGCGGCGCGAAGGGCGACTCCGGCTCCGCGCCGAGCGGCAACCGGTCGTCGGCCGGCGGCGCCTCGTCATCGGCCGGCGGCGCCTCGTCGCTTGAAGATGAGAAGCGGAAGCTGCTCGATGTCATGCGCGGAGGCGACAAGACGCTCGACACGGTGCTGAACGAGATCCGCGGTCTGCGTGAGTCGCTCGGCGCCGGCCACGCGGAAGAGCACCCGGCAATCGCGGAGGTGCGGTCGTTGCTCGAACAGAACGACTTCTCGCCCGGCTACGTGCGAACGATGACCGACCGGATGCGGCGGGAGCTGTCGGTGGACGAGCTCTCCGATCGCGACGGCGTACACGCCCGGGTGGTCGAGTGGATCGGACAGTCGATCAGAATTCACGAGCCACGATCGACCGGCAAGCCGGAGATCCTCATCCTCGTCGGGCCGACCGGGGTGGGCAAGACGACGACGATCGCGAAACTCGCCGCGATGTACGGGCTCGAGCGCAGCGCGAAGGCGCGAGATATCCGCGTGCTGACGATCGACAACTACCGTATCGGCGCGAGGCAGCAGATTGAGACCTACGGACAGATCATGGACATCCCGGTCTCGTTCGTCGAGTCGGCCGAGGACATGCGCAAGTACCTCGCGCTCTACCAGGACGCGGACATGATCTTCGTCGACACGATCGGCAAGAGCCCGCGTGATTTCCGAAAACTCGGCGAGATGAACGAGCTCCTGTCCATGTGCGGCAACAGGGCGCGTGTTCACCTCGCGGTGAGCGCAACGACGAAGACGTGCGACGTCGCCGAGATCGCGAGGCAGTTCGAACCGTTCAAGTATGAGGCGGTGGTCGTGACGAAGATGGACGAGACGACGCGGGCGGGGAACATCATCAGCGTGCTCTCCGAGCGCGAGAAGCCGATCTCGTTCATGACCGACGGCCAGCGGGTGCCGCAGGATATCGAGCGGGCGAGCCGACTTCGCCTCTTGATGAACCTCGAAGGATTCAGCGTTTCCCGGGCGACGCTCGAGAAGCAGTTTTCGGTGGCGTGACGATGGAGATGGAGATGGCAGATCAGGCGGAAACCCTGCGCGAGATGATGCGCAACCAGGGCGGTTCGAGCAATGGCAATACGCGGATAATCACGGTGGCGAGCGGAAAGGGAGGCGTAGGGAAGACGAACATCTCGACGAATCTCGCACTCGCGTACGCGAAGGTCGGCAAGCGGGTGATCCTCATGGACGCCGACCTCGGTCTGGCGAACGTGAACGTCGTGCTCGGAATCATACCCAAGTACAACCTGTATCACCTCATTCGCAAGCAGAAGACGATGCGCGAGATCATCATGGATACCAACTACGGTATCCAGATCGTTGCGGGCGCAAGTGGCTTTGCGAAGATCGCGAATCTGGACGAGCAGGAGCGGCAGAACTTCATCAAGGAGCTCTCCGAGCTCTCTGCCGCGGACGTGATCATTATCGACACGTCGGCGGGTGTCTCGGCCAACGTCCTGTCCTTCGTCGCGGCCGCCGACGAGGCGATCATCGTCACGACCCCGGAGCCGACGGCGATCACCGACGCGTACGGGATCATCAAGATCATCGCAACCGAGATCGACAATCTGAGCCTTTCGCTGAAGCTTATCGTGAACCGGGTGAAGAGCGTCACCGAGGGCAAGAAGGTCGCCGAACGCGTGATCAACATCGCGAGCCAGTTTCTGAATCTCAAGGTCGACTACCTCGGGTACGTCTACGAAGACCAGAGCGTCCACCAGTCGGTGTTGCGGCAGAAACCGTTCCTGGTAAACGATCCGAAGGGCAAGGCATCGGTGTGCGTTCAGCACATCGTGAGCCGGCTCGAGAAGGTCGACTACAAGGAAGGTGGCGGCGTTGGTCGGTTTCTCAAGAGGCTCTTTGGAGGATCACAGTGAACAGGTGTCCGGCAGGGGCCCTCATGTTGACGCCGTGTGTGCTATTATCTAACCTGTAAGGCGGTACGATGAGGTTTGACTGGCGTGCCAGCGCAGTCGCCGCTACGGTGGCGTTCGTCCTCTCTGTATTCTCAGGAACAATCGGAGGTGTCGCCTTCGGTGCCCTGATCGTCCGCGCGGCCATCGGTGCGGTGGTCTTCGGCGCCGGCGCCGCCGGGGTATCGTACGTGATCGACCGATACATTCCGGATCTGAAGAAATCGATGCAGGGAGGCGGCGAGCCGGCAGAGCCGCGGGGTACGACCGGTAACCAGGTGGACATCGTCGTCGACGATGACGTCGATACCGACGGCCTCACGGCGAACGACTTTGAGCTCGAGGAGGCGGAGGATGCCGAGGCCGCGGCAGACGCGTCCTCCGAGCCGGCAGAGGACGATTCCGAGTGGCGTGCGGATGCGGAGGAGGCCGACGGCCTCGATGCGGTGGACGCGACGACGTCCTCGACGGATCAGACGGCGCCTTCGCCGGACGAACGCGCTTCCGAGAGCGGGTTCACCCCGGGGCTCGCCGCACAGCGGGTGCATACCGGCGATGCGGAGGAAGAGATCGCCGAGCTCGAGGAGGCCGAGAGCGACGGCGTCGGTGAGGCCCCGCAGAACGGAGGGGACGCTTCCGAGAGTGTTGATGAGCGGACGCCGGAGGCGGCCTCCACCGCGAGCCTCCCGGATATCGAGGGTTTTTCAGGAGATTTCTCTGAAGCGCCCGCGAGCGACAGCGATGATGAGGATACGTCGGAGGGGTCGGGCGAGGATCCGCAGATGATGGCTCGTGCGATTCGGACGGTTCTGAAGCGAGAAGAATAGGGAAGGGGAGTCATGGGAGAGAACCTCCTGGCCGAGAAAACCGAAGAAGAGCTCTGGCGGATCTACCAAGAGACCGGCAACCCCGAGGTGCGCGACCGTCTCGTCGAGCAATACGCACCGCTCGTGAAGTACGTGGCCGGCAAGGTCGCGGTTGGTATGCCTCAGAACGTCGAGTTCGACGATCTCGTGGGCTACGGCGTGTTCGGCCTCTTTGATGCGATCGAGAAGTTCGACCCCGATAAGCACGTCAAGTTCAAAACATACGCCGTCACCCGTATTCGCGGGGCCATTTTCGACGAACTGCGGTCGATCGACTGGGTTCCCCGGTCGGTGCGCCAGAAGAGCAGAGAAGTCGAAGAGAGCGTACGCCGACTCGAGAGCTCGCTGGGCCGCGCTGCGTCGGACGCGGAGATCGCGAAGGACATGGGCATGTCGTCGAAGGATTTCGAGAAGACGATGCTCAAGATCTCGTCGACCTCTATCCTGAGCCTGAACGACGTCTGGTACACGGGCGAGGACAACGACAAGGTCTCCATCGCCGACAGCATGGAGAGTCCCGACAGCCTCAACCCGGACATCATCGTCGAGAAGGACGAGATCAAGCGCGTGATCATGGAGGCTATTCAGGATCTCCCGGACAAGGAGAAGAAGGTGCTTGTGCTCTACTACTACGAGGACCTCACCCTGAAGGAGATCGGCCAGGTACTCGAGGTCACCGAATCTCGCGTGTCGCAGCTCCACACGAAGGCGATTATGCGGCTGCGGACGAAGCTGACGAACATCAAGAAGGGGATCATGTAGTGGTCACGCTCGATCAAATCCAGTCGTACATGCGCGAACAACTCGACCAGGACAGCGACAAAGGGGTCAACGTGTCCGGTGAGACGCTGGAGGACGCGCTCGAGCAGGCGTCGATCGAGCTGGGGCTGCCCATCAAGAGGATCGAGTACGAGGTGCTCGAGCGTGGATCGCGGGGAATGCTCGGCGTCGGGAAGAAGCCCTGCCTTCTGCTCGCGTATCCGGCGCGCGAGAAGGCCGAAGAGGCCCGCGAGCAGGAGGAAGCGAGCGTGGATCTCTCGCTGCTCGCCGAGGAGGAAGAGGAGACCGATCGCGACGGCCGCGTGTTCGTCCGAATGACCCCCGATGGGATCATGCTCAAGGTCACCAAGCCGAGGGGCAGCGGCTCGAAGGTGACAGAGCGTCAGGCGATGGAGAAGCTGCTCGAGCGCACCGACGACGGGATCGACAAGAGCCGCGTCTCGAAGGCCGTGAAGCTCGCGCAGGGCGAGTTCATCAAGGTCGGCGATTTCGAGTACGATCCGTCGGCCGACGCGTCGCTGTCGGTAGAGCTCGCCGACAGCGAAATGAAGGCGTACCTGATGGCGTATCCGCCCGGTGACGGCGGGGCCGATCCGTCGTTCGATCAGGTGGTGTCCTTCCTGCAGACGAACGGGGTGGTTGAAGGTATCGATCAGGCCGCGATCCAGGGCTTCGTTGAGGATCCGCTCTATCGCGAGTCGATCCTGGTCGCGCAGGGCATCCCGCCGAGGAACGGACAGGACGCGCAGGTTCGTTACAGCTTCGATCTCGACCCCAGTGAGGTGACGCTCAAGGAGACGAACGGCCGGGTCGACTTCAAGGAGCTGAATCTCGTCCAGAACGTCGTGCAGGGACAGGTCCTCGCGCGCAAGGAAGAGGCCGAGCGCGGTGAGTCCGGGCGTACGGTCACCGGCAAGCTCCTGCCCGCGACCGACGGAAAAGACGTCGAGTTGCCGGTGGGCAAGAACGTTCGGCTCACCGACGACGGCAAGAGCGCGATCGCCGAGATCAACGGCCAGGTCGTGCTGAGCGCCGGGAAGATCACCGTCGAGCCGGTCCACGTGATCGCCGGAGACGTCAACCTGCGGACCGGAAACGTACTCTTCCTCGGGACCGTTCTCGTGAAGGGGAACGTCGACGACGGCTTCACCGTAAAGGCCGCCGGCAACATCGAGGTGATGGGTAGCGTCGGGAAGAGCAACCTCGATGCGGAGGGCGACATCATCGTCCACCAGGGTATCGCGGGTAGGAACGCGAGTACGATCCGGTCCGGGCGAAGTCTGTGGGCGAAGTTCGTCGAGAACGCGCGTGTAGAGTCCGGCGATCTCGTCGTCGTTTCGGACGGCATCATGAACTGCGAGGTCCTCGCAGATCGGAAGATCATCTGCCGCGGGAAGCGAGCGAGCGTCGTCGGGGGGCAGCTCAGGGCGGTCGAGGAGATCAACGCAAAGACGTTCGGCTCGGTCGCCGGAAGCGAGACGGTGCTCGAGGTCGGCTACGATCCGAAGCGCAAGGAGAAGCTCGCGGCCCTGGAGAGCTCGCGCGAGGAGCATCAGCGGAGGCTCGACGATCTGCAGCTGAATATGAGCACGATCGAAAGCCTCGTCCGCTCCGGCCGTTCGGTGTCGGAGGAGAAAAAGGCCTACTACCAGGAGCTGAAGGAGCAGAAGGTCACGCTGCAGGGCGAGATCAAGAAGGTCGACGGCCAGGTTCAGGAGCTTCGCGATTACCTGGGGAACCTGAAGGTAGCGGGGCGGATCTCCGCTTCCGGGACCGTCTATCCCGGCGTGCGGATCTTCGTCAAGGACGCCTATCTCGAGGTCCGTAACGAGTTCAAGGCCGTTACCTTCGTCGCCGACAAGAATGCGGTCAAAGTCACCAAGTACGAGGAGTCGGACGAAAACGTCACGATCGGCAGGAGGGTATAATGGCGATCCAGCCCATCGACCTGCAGGTGCTCTTCTCTCGACTGAACCAGATCGGGAGAGAACAGGCCGTGCTGCGCGAGGCGCAGACTCAGGCACAGGCGGTCGCAGGAAGCGAGATTGCCGAGCGGAGCGAGGAACAGGACCACCGTGTCTCCGAACTGAGTACCGAGCAGGAGGGACCGGAGGCGGTCGATGAGGACGGCGGGGGGCATCAGTCCGGGAAGAACGAGGAGCACTCCTCGCGCGAGAAGGAGCGGAACGACGAGGAAGTGCTCCGCGATCCCGACCTGGGTCGACACGTCGACCTCTCCGGCTGATCATGAGCGGCTGGCTCTCCGTCGCGATCACCGTCATCCTCGTCGTGGTCGCATACCTGGTGCTGAATCGAAACATCAAGGCTCGCACGAGCCAGCAGGCGGCGCTGGACGAGATCAAGCGCGAGGTGGGCGCGATCATCACCGAGCTCAATTCGACTACCGAACGGAACATCGAGCTCATCGAGGATCGAATCGCATCGCTGGAGCGCCTCGTCGAACAGGCGGACAAGCGGCTCGGAGCGCTGCGGCGCGACCTGGCCGCGCGAAGCGGAGAGAGCGCGACGTACTCTCGATTCGGTCGCCCCGTCGCCTCGACTCCTTCCCCGCAGGCTGACCATGGCTTCCAGCGGGACAGAGCCGGACGGCCGTTCTCACCCTCTGAGCACGAGGGTGAGAGCGGCGCGTCCGCGGGCCCGGATGAGGAGACCGGGGGTACGGTGCGCGAGCGGGTGCGGCATCTCTACCTCCAGGGAGTGCCCTTGCCGCGAATTGCCACCGTTGTTGGAAAGACCGTCGGTGAGGTAGAGTTGATCGTCGCACTCGACGAAGGCGCGGGGGAGTAGGTGAACGGCCGGGACCAGAAGTTGCAGCAGATGTTCGACTCCGACAGCGCGATCATGCTCGAGGCGCTGAAGAGGATGCTCGAGGCGATCGGGCCCGGCGAGCTCGCCGGACGCGAGGTCGATCGGGCGTTCCGCGCGGCGCATTCGATCAAGTCGGAGGCCGGTTTCCTCCGGATTGCCGACGTTGCGGATGTTGCGCACCGGCTGGAGGACAGCCTCAGTAGAGTTCGCGAAAACAACGGTGCGATCGACGAGGAGGCCGCGGCGTCGTTGCGGCGGGGCGTACGCTCGCTCGCAGAATCGCTCGACGAGTACCGCCGTCGACGTGGTACGGAGGCCGGCAAGCCTGCGGCGAGGTCGGCGAAGGAGGCTCCCTCCGACGACGAGACCCAGGGGCGTTCCCACGGTGCACGCGGACAGCCGGCGGCGGCGAAGGCCGAGCGCGGGATGCTCCGCGAGGCTCGCGCGCGCGGGGAGCACGTCTACCGCGTCGCCGTAGGGATTTCCACGGCGCGGGATCTTCGATTCGCGCGGGGCTTTCTCGTCGTCAACAATCTCGAGCTCTCGTGTGCCGTCGTTCGCACCGAACCCGAGCTCGACCGGTTGGGCCTCGATGACGAGGGTCGGCTCGAGCTCATCGTGACCACGCCGGCCGACGAAGAGGCAGCCCGAGAATCGGTGCGCCGTGCGGTGCACGTGGACGAAGTCGAGGTGCTCGAGGTCACCGAGCTCAGCTTTGCCGAGCTGCTCGAGGACGAGCCTGAACCCTCCGGTACCGAGCCTTCCGTTGCTCCCGAGCCGGATCGGGTGACGGTTCCGGTAGAGACCCAGGAAGAGGTCGCGCTCTACGCCGACGAGATCCTCGCGGCCGCCGAGGAGGCGGTGCGGGGTTCGGGGGGCGAGGAAGAGCGGACCGAGCGCCTGCAGATGATCGGGTACTACGCGCGGGCGCTTCGCGAACGCGTGCGATGGACCGCACGCGTGCAGCTCCTCGAGGTGTTCCGTGAGTTGCGCTCGAGCTCCACGCGCTACGCCGCCGGTCAGGGCAAACGAGTCCGGGTCGTCGTGGGTGGCAACGGGGCGGTGGTGTCGCCGGCGGTCGGCGACACGCTGCTTGAAGCGGTCATGCACCTGGTTCGGAACAGCATCGACCACGGCGTCGGAACGATCGAAGAACGAGCGAAGCAGGGACGCCACCCGGCGGCGACGGTCACCGTACGTGCCGACCGAACGGGAGGAAGGGTGCGCATCGTGGTGCAGGACGACGGGAAGGGGATCGACGAAGAGGAGATTCGCGCGCGCGCCGCGGATGCGCGAAGCCCGCTCCTCGAAATACTCGCGCGCCCCGGGTTCTCGATGCGTGGTTCCGCGGATCAGAGTGCCGGCCGTGGCGTAGGGCTCGATAGCGTGGTCCACGCGGTCCGCACGCTGCTCGGGGGGGATATCAAGCTGACCAATCGTCCCGGCGAGGGCATGACCTTCGTGATCTCGGTGCCCGGGACGACGCGTCTGCTGCACGTGTGTCTCGTCGAGTCCGCTTCGACCGTCTACGCCGTCCCCTCGGCGACGGTTGTCGCGTACGAGCACCTCGAGCGTCGACGGGTGAAGCGCGACAGCTTCGGTTCGCTTTACTACGAGCACGACGGCCGCACGGTCGCGCTCTCGACGGTGAGCGGGCGTACGCCGGCGCTCAAGAAACTCTCGGCAGATTCTCTCGCGCTCATCGTGCGTTCGGGTACCGAGCTGCGGGCCATCGCCGTGGACGCCGTGCTCGGCGAGGAGACCGTCGTACGGGAGGAGACGAGAACGCGGCGTCTCTACTCACGACTGCTCGGCCGCGAGGCGAGCTTCGTGTTCCCGGCGGCGCTCGGTCTCTATGCCCCCTCCGCCGGCGTCCGGGCATAGAAACCCCTCCGCCGGCGTTCGGGCACAAAAAAAACGGTATGCCTGGACGTCTGCATACCCGCGATGTTCGCGGAGCACACTGCATACCGTTTGGATGAGACCTTACCCATGATGAGACCTCACCCATTATGAGTGTCGGAGAGCACCGCCAGAAACTTGATCATTTTCCGGTTGCATCGCCGCGCAGCCTCGCGGCCGCGGCGGCGAGCTCGCCGGCGTGGTACGTCGCGCCCCGACGAAGCGCCTCGTAGAGCTCTGCGGATGCCTCGAGCTGCTCGGCGATTCCGCTGCTTCCGAATCCGGCGCGGACCCGGTTGATCGCGCCCTGGGCGAGAAAGCTCGCGATGGCTGCCGCTCGATGCTCGGCGAGTCGGGCGTCGATGGGGGTCAACCGGGAGAAATCGACTGCTTGTGCGGCCTCATGTTCGGCGCGAATCTGCGTCAACGTCTCAATCGCCCGGGTCGCCAGCGAAGACAGCTCGTCGAGTGAGGCGTGCAGATCGTCGGCGACATCGGCGAGCGCCGATGTCGCCGACGGCTCCGCGCCCGGCGCTCGTGCCCGGATGTGCTCGGTAGCCGCGTCGATCTCTGCGCGCCGGGGGCGCAGCGCGAGAGCCTCGTCCACCGGGGCAATGCGAGTCCCTTCGATCTGAGCGCCGCCCCGCGTCAGGATTGCCGTCGGTGGTGCCGCCGGGGAGCGGAGCTGCGAGGCAAACCAGGTACGGTAGACGGTCATCCGGCGGTCGGAGAGGATCGTGCCACCGTCGTTGGCCGGAATCGGCGCCGGATTCGCGCCGGTGAGGTAGCCGAAGATGACCTGTTCGGCGGGCCGAAGGCGATCGGCGAGGCGGAGCGCGAGCTCTTCGAAGTAGCTGCCGCGGCAGTGCGTCCGCGCATCGGGGAACCCGAGGTCGAGCCCCGCGGCGTAGACGGTGCAGGCGCCGAGCGAGCGTGCCAGATCCCACGCGGTCGTCGATACCGAGCCGCCCGCGCCGAGCGAACCGAAACGGCCCTTGACGCTCTCAAAGGCGTGGCCGAGTGGAAAGACGCTCGAGCAGAAATAGTGCGGCGGCTCGAAGGAGCGGAAAACGCGGGGATGCGCCGAGCCTTCCGAAACGAGGATGGTCCGCGGCGACCTGATCCGGTCGAGGTGTCGGGCGTTCCAGTACTGCGGGTCAACGACGACCGCGAAGTCCGGCTCGACGCCGGCGCGGAGTGTCGGGGCGACGGCGGTATCGACGGCGATGACGACAGCACGCTCTGCGAGCGCCGGCAGCGAGGGGAGGACCTGGTCCAGCGTCGGTCCGGCGGCGAGCAGCAGCGCGGGGACGCCCCGGCAGGAGCCGGCGAGCTCGGCGACGCCCCGACCGGTCGCGATGCGTTCGAGGTTGCGGCAGAGGTTGCGCACCCAGAGCCTGCCGAAGCGCTGGAGCGTGTTGCGGTTGATGTCGAGGCGGTCGGCGAAGGCGCGCAACGTCTCTCGCGCGCGATCGAAGGCGGGGTCGCCGGTCGTACGTCCGGGGAGATCGACGATCTCGAAGCCCTCGGCGGCGTGCTGGGGCAGGATCGCCGCGAGCTCCTCTGCGCTCGTGACGAGCACGAGCCGTCGGTCGGGCTCGGCGATCGCGGGTCGTCCGGCGGTTCGAGCGATCCGTGCGAGCGCGGGATCGGGCTCGACGACGACGATCCGGGTGAGACGCGTGTGCTCGAGCAGATAGTCTGCCTGGTAGCCGAGACCCGCGCCGAGGACGACAACGGCCGGCGGCTCGCGCCGTGCGACGGGTTCCATCGCGCGGGCGGCCTCGCGTTCGGGCGCGTGTCTGCTGTGGACATACCGGCCGTCGACGAGGAGGGTCGGGCTGCCGTTGCGCGCCGACTCGACCGCGAACGCCGGTCCGGCCGCCATCTACTCGAGCTCCAGCGTAATCGTCATGCCGTCGCGCAGGGCTGTGCCCGGTTCGGGGCTCTGGCGAACCACCCAGCCGTACCCGTCTATCCGCACCGTGATATCCTCGCGCTCGAGCAGCGGGAGCAGCGTTCGCTTGGGCAGCCCGGTGAAGTCCGGGACCGTCTCGTCGAGCCGCGGAAGCGAGACAGGGGCGACTTCGATGCGACCGGCATGGACGAGCGTCGTGTCGCCGGCGACCGGGATGCCGAGATACGGAACGAGAAAGTCGAGGTAGTCGCGCACGACCGGCGCGACGATGCGTCCACCGTAGTACTCACCGCTTCTCGGATGGTCGACGACCATATAGACGATCACCGCCGGATCGTCGACGGGTAGGATCGCGAGCGTGGAGGCTACGAACTCCTCGTCCGAGTACGTCGCCGTCTGCGGATCGAGCTTCTCCGCCGTGCCGGTCTTCGCGCCGAGACGCAGACCCTCGTAGCGCAGCCTGCGCGCGGTGCCGTTCCCGCTGACCGCCTCCTCCATCGCGGCGAGTACGGTCCTCGCGGTTTCGGGGCTGACGACCTCGCGCACCGGTGTTCGCCCGTAATCGACGAGCACGCGACCGTTGGGGGAGACGACCTTGTCGATGATGTTCGGCTTGATGAGGATGCCGCTGTTCGCGTAGACGGTAGCCGCCGAGATGAGCTGGACCGCGGTGACGGCGATCTCCTGTCCGATCGCGAGCGTCGCCGGCGTTCTCCCCGACCAGTAATCCGGGCGCGCGAGAATCCCCGCCTCCTCACCGTTGAGCTCGACCCCGGTTTCCTCGCCGAACCCGAAGAGGCGCAGCATCGTGTAGAACGAACGCGCGTCGGCGCGCTCGCTCGCCATTGCGGCGCCGACGTTGCTCGAGAGCCTGAGGATGCCCGGGGTGTCGATCGTCCCGTAGTTGGCGAGGTCGCGGATGGGCGGGGATACCCGATCGTACACACCGGTCGTCTCGAACGTCGACTCGGGAGCGATCGCGCCGAGCTGCAGGAAGCTCCCCACCGAGAAGACCTTGAACACGCTTCCCGGCTCGTAGACGTCCGCGATGGGTCGGTTCCGTCTCGCGTAATCGGCGAACGAGGAGAACCGGTTCGGGTCGAAGCCCGGCAGCGACGCGTACGCGAGCAGGTCACCGGTGCGAGCGTCCATCGTCAGCAGCGTGACCGAGTCGGCACGGTGCTCCTCGAGCGTGCGGCGGGCAAGACGTTCGGCCTCGTACTGGATGTTCATGTCGATGGTCAGGAAGACTTGATTCCCGAGTCTTTCGTCCCCGTCCGCCGGGTCGAGCCACGACTCCATGGTGTACTCGACGCCGGTCAAACCCTCGCCGTCGTCTCCTACGAAGCCGACGACCGGCGCGAGCGATCCTTCCTCCGGATAGCTGCGACCGTAGTCGTCGCGCAGACGGATCCCCTCGATCCGGCCCTCTTCGCGGGCGGCACGGATTGCCTCGCTCTGCGCGGGTGAGATCGACCGCCGGATGGTGACCGACCCGACCGGTCCGGCGAGCCTCTCGCGGATGTGATCCTCGTCCATGCCGATGAGCGGAGCGAGCTCGGCGGCAACCGTAGCGGGGTCTTCGACCTCGGGCCGCCACGCCCACACGGTCTCCAGCTGCGTCTGGACCGCGAGAATACGCCCGTTGCGGTCGAGGATCGGACCCCGCTCGACCACATTGGGCGCCGACGCGCCGCTGCCGGGCTCGGCTTCTGCGCCGAGCATGATCCTGCCGTACCTGACGACGAGGAGCGCGACGACCATGCCGACGGTCGCAAAGACCGCGATGAAGCGGCCGCGTGGAGGGTGATGAGCTTCGTGTCGTTGTCCGGGATTTCGTGTATCGTGGGCCACAGGCGGTTCTAGTTCAATATCGGACTATAACAACCGCGGGTGAACGTGTCGATATGCATAGTGAGATGCGTGGGATCATTGAGGCACAGAACATCGAACGACGGATCCACCCGGATCGTCAAACCGACCACCGGTACGTCGACGGGTCGACCTTTTCGGCAGGAAGCGATCTCGGACGACGGTGCATGAACGCGCTCCCCGGCAGGCGGATGAAGGCAGGCGTCGAGCGGGCCGCGTCGATCGGCGGAAGCGCCGTGACCGGCCGCGATGTCGTCCCGGTTCGCACCCGGCGTCGAGCGGCGGTATCGCGCGCGCGGGCGCGGATCGCCGGTACGATAGCGCCGCGAAGCGTCGGCGTGTCCGACCCTGCGCGCGGTGTGACTGCGGCCGACGGGGGAGCGACGCTTCGCCGGATGCGCTCCGACCGTCGGCGCTTCCGACGCCAGCGATGGTTCGCGGGGCGCAGAGTTCGCCCGGTTGACTACCCGCTGCTTGCCTGCGTGCCGATCACCATCGTTCTCGCAGGACTGCTGCTCTCGCATCTCGGGCTGTTCGAGCTCTACGTCCGACGTAACGGACTCACCGTCCCGTCGACTCCAGCGCGCGAGCTTCTATCGCAGACCGAGGAGACAACCGGACGCGGCGGAGGCGAGCCGATGAGCATCGACGCGAGCGTCTTCACGCAGATCCGCCGCGTCGAGTACAAGGTCGAGCCCGGAGACACCATCTCCGAGATCGCGTATCGGTTCGGGCTCGACCCCGGAACGATCCTCTCTATGAACCCGATCGACGACGTGCGACGGCTGCTGCCGGGAACGCACCTGTCGATACCCGATCGCGACGGTTTGTTCCACGCGGTGCAACCGGGCGAATCGCTCTGGTCCATCGCCGAAAGCTACGGCGTTCCGCTCGCCGGAATTCTCGACGCCAACGACATCCGTACCGAGACCCTCGACGTCGGAGACACGCTGTTCATCCCGGGGGCCGAGATGGACAGCGACGATTACCTGCTCGCGATCGGCGAGCTGTTCCAGTGGCCCGTCGGGAGCTTCCGTTTCACTTCCGGCTACGGCATGCGAACCGACCCGATCACGGGACAGTGGCGAATGCACAGCGGGATAGACCTCGCGAACGCTACCGGAACGCCCGTGAACGCGGCGAGGTCGGGACGCGTCGTTCACGTCGAGCCGAACTCGGGCAACTACGGCAACCTCGTGATCGTCGACCACGGCAACGGCTTCCGCACGCTCTACGCGCATCTGAGCTCGTTCGGGGTCGAGTCGGGTCAATGGGTGAGTACGGGAGAGGCGATCGGTCGGATGGGCAATACCGGACGGAGTACCGGCCCGCACCTCCATTTCTCGGTGATCAGGAACGGACGCTGGGAGGATCCTCTCAAGCACCTGCCGTAACCGCAGAGGTGGACCGGCGCTATCGGCCGTGGCAGTACTTGTACTTCTTGCCGCTGCCGCACGGACACGGATCGTTGCGTCCCACTTTGGGCACCGAGCGCCGCACGGTTTGCTGCTGCGGTTGTGACCCCGCGGCCGGTGTCGGACGCTGCGCGACAGTCGTTCCCGCCGCCGCAGCCGCAGAGCCGCCCGCCGCCGGGCGGGGGCCTCCGCCGAAGGCCGAGACCTGCGAGTGGTGCTCCTGCGCCGCACCCACCGGCGACGGAGCGCCGACGCTCGCGCGGAAGCCTTCTGCCTTGACCGCCATCAGCTTGCGCGCGACCGCGATGCGGATTTCAAACAGCAGCTCGTCGAAGATCTCGAAGCCCTGCAGCTTGTACTCGAGCAGAGGATTCTTCTGGGCGTAGGCTCGGAGGTAGACCGCCTCGCGCAATGCCTCGAGGTCCTCGAGGTGATCCTGCCACCGCGAGTCGATGTTGCGCAGGTACTCGTAGCGGATCGCGAGGTTGAGCTGCTCGCTGCCGACGATGGTTTCCTTCTCCTCGATGTCGGCCGACATCTCCGCGATGAGCGCCTCTTCGATGTCGCGCGCCGATTTCTTCACGAGCGCATCGGCGGCGAGACCGGGCGTGTAGTAGAGGCGCTCGCGGAGGAAGTCGAACAGCTCGGAGACGCGGGCCGGGGTCGCGTCGGCCGGTTCGCGGACCTCCTCGAGCGCCTCGCCGATGAGGTCCCGGGCGGTCGTGAGCACGCGGTTCTTGATGCTCGCGTCTGCGAGGATGGCGTCACGCTGCTTGTAGATGTATTTGCGCTGCTCGTTGAGCACGTCGTCGTACTCGAGCAGGTGCTTGCGGATGTCGAAGTTGCGCTCCTCGACCCGCTTCTGCGCGCGTTCGATGCTCCGGTTGATGATCGGGTGGTTGAGCGGCTCGCCCTCGGGCATACCGCGCGCCATGATCGACTTCAGGTTTGCGCCGCCCTTTCCGAACAGTCGCATGAGATCGTCGTCCATCGACAGGAAGAAGCGGCTCTCGCCCGGGTCGCCCTGGCGCCCCGAGCGACCTCGCAGCTGGTTGTCGATCCGCCTCGATTCGTGGCGCTCGGTACCGAGCACGTAGAGACCGCCGGCCTCCTGCACCTCCCGGTACTGCGTCTGCCATGCCGTACGCTCGTGCTCGTAGGCCCTCAGGTAGTCGTCCGGGCTCGCTTCGGTGCCGGCACGTCGTCGTGCGCGGAACTCCGGATTGCCGCCGAGCTTGATGTCGGTGCCGCGTCCGGCCATATTGGTCGCGATCGTGACCGCGCCCTTCGCCCCGGCCTCGGCGATGATGAGCGCTTCGCGGGCGTGGTTCTTCGCGTTGAGGACCTCGTGCGGAACGCCGCGTTGGGTCAGCATCGACGAGAGGACCTCCGACCGCTCGATGGAGACGGTCCCCACGAGTACCGGTTGTCCCTTTTCGTGCAGGCGTTCGATCTCGTCGCAGATAGCCTCGAACTTCTGCTTCGCGTCGACGTAGATGACGTCATCCTGGTCTATCCGCGCGAGCGGGCGATTGGTGGGGATCACGACCACGTCGAGCCCGTAGATGTTCCCGAACTCCTTCGCTTCGGTCTCCGCCGTGCCGGTCATGCCCGAGATCTTCTCGTACATGCGGAAGAAGTTCTGGAAGGTTATCGTGGCCAGCGTACGGTTGCGCTGCGCGATCTTGATGCCTTCCTTGGCCTCGATCGCCTGATGGAGCCCATCGGAGTAGCGGCGGCCGTGCAGGATGCGACCGGTAAACTCGTCGACGATTTCGACCTTGCCGTCCGCGACGACGTACTGCTGATCGCGGTGGAAGAGGTGGCGAGCGCGTACGGCCTGCGTGGCGAGGTGGATGTACTCGAAGTTGTCGTCTACGAAGAGCGAACCGTTGATCACCCCCGCTCGCTGCAGGAGGCTTTCGAGGTGCGCCATCCCCTCCTCGGTGAACGAGACGCGTTTGGACTTCTCATCGAGCTTGTAGTCGCCTGCCGGTTCTTCGGGGTAATCGCCCGTCTCCGGATCCTTCTCGCACTCGACGAGGCTCGGAACGACACGGTCGACCGCGGTGTACTTCCTCGTATCGTCTTCTGCGGGACCGGAGATGATGAGCGGTGTCCGCGCTTCGTCGACGAGGATGGAGTCGATCTCGTCGATGATGCAGAAGTGATGACCGTTCTGCACCTTCCGCGAGGAGTCGAACCGCATATTGTCGCGCAGGTAGTCGAACCCGAATTCGTTGTTCGTACCGTAGGTGATATCCTTTCGGTAGGCCTCCTTGCGGGCCTCGTTATCCATATCACTGAGAATCGCGCCGACCGAGATGCCCAGATAGTCGTAGACCGGCTGCATCCACTTCGCGTCGCGCTCGGCGAGGTAGTCGTTGACCGTGATGACGTGGACACCCTTACCCGTAAGCGCGTTGAGGTACGCGGCGGTGACGCTGGAGACCGTCTTTCCTTCGCCGGTCTTCATCTCCATTATCTTGCCCTGGTGGAGCACGATGCCGCCGAGGATCTGGACGTCGTAGAGGCGCTCTCCGAGTGTCCGCCGCGCCGCCTCGCGCACGAGCGCGAATGCCTCGGCAAGCAGGTCGTCGAGGGACGCGCCGGCGGCGAGCCGCTCCTTGAGATGAGCCGTCTGCCGGGGGAATTCGTGTTCCTCGAGCGACATGGCCCACGGTTCGGCTGCGTTCACCGTGTGAAGCAGCGGCAGGAGCGCCTTCAGGTCGGCCTCGCTCTTGGAGCCGAACAGCGCGTCTATGACGGTCTGAAGCATAGTGTCAATGTAGCGGCCCGGTGAGAAGCCGGTCAAGATTGACAGCGCGAGCCGCGTGCCGGTAGTATCGGGTCACATGCGGCGATTCCTGCGCTTAGCGATCTTCGTCTTCCTGCCTGTGGTGGTGCTTCTCCTCGCTCTCGGGTGCTCGCCGAATCAGATCCCGGTGCTCGAGGAGGAACAGCTGTTCTCGCTGCAGTACGGCAAGATGGAGGATCAGGTTGAGCTCTTCCTCGACGAGCCTGCCGTTACCCGCAAGACCCGTCTCGCGATGCGCGGTGGTCTCTTCTACATCGCGAGCGGCTACGGGAACCGCATCATGGAGTTCACCTCCTACGGAGACCTCCTGACGCTCTACTACAACCCCGCCGAGAACCCGCGTCCGGTCATGCTGCAGTCGGCGAACGACGAGGTCCGACTCACGAACCGGCGTGCCTACGAGTACGAGTTCAACGTCGTGGGAGAGGTCGCCGTCACGAGCGACAACACCCTGCTCGTGGAGGACCAGGTCCCTGATCGCGTCGGGGTTTTCGACGAGGAACTCGGCGTCCGTCTCAACCGCGTCGTCGTACGCCTCGACCGCAGGGGGAACCAGATCGACTATCTCGGTCAGCAGGGCGTCGGCGGAGACTTCTTTCCCTACATTCGTCAGATCGACGTGACGGCGAACGACGAGATCGTCGTGGTGACGACCGCCCCTCCGCGCTCGATCGTGTTCTGGTTCGCCCCGGACGGAACGCTGCTGCGCCGAATCGAGATCACGCCCGATACGCTACCGGTCCCCGAGGAGGTCAGCGCGTCGGCTGTCCTCGAGTCGATTCACCCCGATCACGAGCTGCCCCGGCTGTACGCGAAGGTGAACTACCACGTCTCCAACGCTGATGCGCCCGACGGTGATGCGAGCGCGGTCAACCGCCTGATGAGTCGGATCTACTGGATCGACATCGACGACGGCAGCTATGGAGGGTTCGTCGACGTTCCGGCAAACGTGAGGCGCGACGACGTACTGGACTCCTTCGGAGAGGAGGAAGAGTTCTACTACGAATTCGTCGGGGCCGCCTCGGGCGGTCACCTCTTTCTGCTGAGTCAGGAGAGCAGACAGCGGAGCACGCTCCTCATTCTCCACACGAGCGGCAAGGTCGTGCGAAGACGCGCGCTCGACATAGACTACGACGAGGTCGTGCTCAGGGACCTTCACCTGTCGAACAACGGGATTCTCAGCGCGCTGATCGCCACGCGCGAGAAGGTAGACGTCGCGTGGTGGCGTACCGATCGACTGTTCGAAGGGGCGAGCGGGCGATGAGGCTCGTCACGTCGGAGGGCATGCAGCGGATCGACCGTCGCGCGCAGCAGGAGTACGGCATCCCGGGGCTCGCACTCATGGAGAGCGCCGGACTCGGTGGGTGGCAGGCGCTGCGCGCCCTGATCGGCCCGGCCCCCGTGCGAATCTGTTTCGTCGCGGGCAAGGGGAACAACGGCGGCGACGCGCTCGTGATGGCGCGCTACGCGATCGGGGAAGAGTACGCGGTGAGCGTGATCCTCGCTGCGCCGGTCGACTCGCTCGGTGAACAGGCGAAGCTTCACGCGCAGATCATCCGTGCGCTCGGCGTGGAGCCGGTGGTCTGGCCCGACACCCGGGAGTCGGGCCGCGATCTCCTCGCGGCGACCGACGTCGTGGTCGACGGGCTGAGCGGTACCGGCATCTGCGGAGCGTTGCGCCCTCCGCTCGACGCAATCGCCGCCGCGATCGGCGAATCGACGGCAGCGGTCGCCGCCGTCGATGCCCCGAGCGGTCTCAGCGATTCCTGGACGACCGGCATGCCCGTCGTGCGCGCGACCTGGACGCTGACGATGGGGCTTCCCAAGGCGTGTCTCTACCTGCCGGCGGCGCGACTCGCGTGCGGGCGGATCGTTCGTATCCCGGTTTCCTTCCCGCGCGCGCTCCTCGCCGACCCCGACATCCCCGGCGAACTCCTCGAGGCCGACGACCTCCCGGCGCTCCTCCCGCCGCTCTCCCGAGACGCGTACAAGCACCGCCGCGGTGTGGTGGCCGTGTTCGCCGGGAACGTGGGAACGACCGGAGCCGCGGTGCTCGCCTCCGAGGGCGCGCAGCGCTGCCGTGCCGGGCTGGTTACGATCCACGCGGACCGTGAAATCTACCCGATGATCGCCTCGAGCGTTCGTGCGGTCATGGCGCGACCCTTCGATTCGATCGAGGAGGCCGGCGCCGCGGTGGAGGCGGCCGACGCGGTGGTGATCGGACCGGGGTGGGGTACGTCCGGCGAACGCGAGGCCTATCTCCGCGACCTCACCGCTCGCGCGGCGAAGGGCGTGCTCGACGCGGATGCCATCAACATTCTCGCGCGAATGACCGAACCGCCGGATCTGCACGACGGCTGGGTGCTGACTCCGCACCCCGGCGAGCTCGCTCGCGCGCTCGGATGGGAACCGAGCGACGTGCGCGACCGGTTCTTCGAGGCAGCCGCGCAGCTCGCGCGACGCACCGGTGCGGTCGTCGTGGGGAAATCGCACGTGACGGTGATCGCGCATCCCGACGGTCGCTACGCGGTGGCGGACGGGGGCAACCCGGCTATGGCCACCGGCGGTACCGGGGACGTGCTCGCCGGCGCGATCTGCGGCTTGCTCGCCGGCGGTATGGACGGCTGGGACGCTGCTCGAGCCGCCGCGGTGGCGCACCAGGAGGCCGGGCGACGGCTTCGCGAACGGGCAGGGGTGTTCCTTGCCGACGAGCTCGCCGCCGAGCTCGGGCTCGTCGCCGACACACGCGCGCTGCGTGAGCGCGGGGGGCGGGCGGCCCCGCCTGCGGGGCCGTCCCGTGAGGCGTAGACGCGCCCCGGAGACGAGCGATCGGGGCGACCCGGGCTTCCACTACGATCGGGAGGAGCGACTGGGCGAGCGGGGCCAACGCGAGCCCGAGCAGGGCGGTATCTTCGGTCGGAACCGGTCGCTCGCCATCACGCTCCTCGACCTGCTCCTCGTCCTGATCATCTTCACGGTCTACATGGTGTTCTTTCGGCCCGGGGCGAGCGATGCGCTCGGGCAACTCGACGGCTACGCGATCGACGCCACCGCCTTCGTCTTCGAGGCCGATGTCTACGTGACGGTCACCGTTGGGCTGGCCGACGAGGTCTCCGCACCCGAGGGCGGGGATTCGCTCGTGTCGCTCGGGTTTCCCGACGGAACCGTCACGACCGACGTGCTTCCCTCGGACGAGGGCTTTCCCACGACCGTCCGGCACGTGTTCCCCGCGGATGAGCTCGGCCGCGGCGATCCGGAGATCGTTGCGGTCGTGATCGAGGCCCGGGGACGCGAACGTACCCTGGAGATCCCGATCGCCGACGATTGACCGGCTCCGCGCGGCTGGTTACTCTGGGCGCAGGAGAGCGAACCATGTACCAGGTCTACCTGCTTTCGATCGTCACGTTGATCCTCTCGAGCGTCTCACTCGGGTTCGAGCAGCTCGAAGAGCGTCTGCGCGTCGGCTCGTTCTTCAACGCGAATCTGATGACGAGCCAGGGATTCCGGTTCGGACTCGGCGTCGTCACAGCCCTCGTCGGGCTGTTCCAATTCCTGAGCGTGCACCCGGACGACACGATCATCCTCGGAAACCTCGTCCCGGCGGCGGCGGGCATGGTGCTCGGCGGTACGCTCGTGCTGGGGTACTACCGCGAGAAGAGCACCGTCGAATCGGCGTTCGTCGATCGGCTCGATCGAGTCTTCCTCAAGAACGAGGCGAACTTCTCGTATCTGGGGCTGCTGATCGCGATCCTGCACTTCTTCTTCCACCGCGTGCTCTTCCTGTAGGCGATGAGGCTGTAGGCGATGAGGACCTCGACGGCGGCGCTGATTCGCCGCGGCGACGCGTTTCTCTTCGTGCGTCGGCCGCCCGGCGGCGAGCTGGGCGAATGCTGGGAGCTGCCCGGAGGCAAGGTGGATCCGGGCGAGCGGGCGGAGGAGGCGCTGCGCCGCGAGCTCGCCGAGGAGCTGAGCCTCGACGCACGCGTCGGCGAACCGGTCGTCGAGTCCGAGTTCGCTCACGCCGGCGAGCGCTTCCGGCTGATCGGGTACGAGGTCAGCGCCGACGTGGAGTCTGCTCACCTGCACGAGCACGAAGAGATGGCGTTCTACACCTTCGGGCAGGCGGTCGAGCTCAGGCTCGCGCCTTCGGACGCCGCCCTGCTACGCGCGCTGCCGGACGAGCTCAGATGACCGTGCCGGGAGCGATGATGCCGTTCTTCGGTACGATGATGATTCCGTCGCGCACGTAGTAGGAGCCGTAGTCGCCGTCCTCCGGAAAATGATCGCCCACGCCGATCCTGCACCCTGCTCCGATTCGCGCATCCTTGTCGATGATCGCGCGGGCGACGTGCGAGTCTTCGCCGATTCCCAGGTCGGGAACGCCGCGTTCGCGGTTCAGCGCGCGCTGCTCGGGGGTCTCGTAGTACTCGGCGCCCATGCAGACGACCCCCTGGAGCCTGCTGCCCCGCTCGACGATCGTCCTGATCCCGACCAAAGAATCGCGGATGACCGCGTCGGTGACGATGCAGCCGTCGGCGGTAACGGTGTGGGATATCGTGCATTCGTTGAATTTGCTCGGCGGGAGGTCGCGTTTGCGCGTGTAGATAGGCGAGCTTTCGAGATAGAAGTTGAACGCCGGGTCAATACTCCCCAGGTTCAGATTCGTCTCGTAGAAGCTCTTGATCGTGCCGATGTCTTCCCAGAAGCCCGAGTAGACGTAGGCTCCGGCCTGCCGTCCCTCGATCATCATGGGGATGATCTCCTTGCCGAAGTCGGCAAGCTCGTTGTCGAGAGCGCGCTCGAGCGCGGACGCCTTGAAGCAGTAGATACCCATGGAGGCGAGGTACTCGCGGCCCTCTTCGGTATGATTCTTGTTCCGACGCAGCTGTGATGGTACCTTCATGTGCGAAATGTCGACGTCCAGCGGCGGCTTCTCGGTGAACTCGACGATGCGCCCCTCCGGATCGGCCGTGAGAATGCCCAGGCTCACCGCCTGCGATCGGTCGACCGTCGTGGTGGCGATCGTTACCTCGTTGTCGTTCTCGATATGGTGCGCGAAGAACTCCTCCAGATTCATCCGGTAGAGCTGGTCGCCGGAGAGGATCAGGTAGTGTTCCGGAGCCTGGGTCCGGAAGTGAACGAAGTTCTTGCGCACCGCGTCACCGGTGCCCTCGTACCAGCCTTCGTGGTCGAACGTCTGCTCGGCGGCGAGGATCTCGACGAATCCCTTCGTGAACGCGTCGAAGATGTACGCGTTCGAGATGTGCAGGTGCAGCGACGCGGTATTGAACTGCGTGAGTACGTAGATCTTCTTGAAGTCGGCGTTGATGCTGTTGGAAAGCGGTATGTCGACCAGGCGGTACTTGGCGCCGAACGGCACGGCCGGCTTCGCGCGGTTCATCGTGAGCGGGTAGAGCCTCGTCCCCTTGCCTCCGCCGAGAACGATGGTCAGGACGTTCGTTTTTGGCATCGATGTAGTCTACGCCCGCTTCGTTGAGCGGTCAAGAAACGGACCGTGAGCGTTCGATGAGAATGGTGCTACTATAGGCGGGGAGGGAAAGCGTGCACGAGCTGATAAAGGCCCTCGAAGACGACGCCCGATTCATGTCGTGTGTGACCAGGTGGGAGCGCATTCCGCCACGGGACGGTGCGTACGCGCCGTTGCCGGACGACCTCGATCCGGCGATCCGTTCGGCTCTCCGGTCGCGGGGCATTACCCGTCTCTACTCGCACCAGGCCGAGTCGTACGAGGCTGCGCGGGCCGGTCGGGATTTCGTCGTCGTCACGCCCACGGCGAGCGGCAAGACCCTCTCGTACAACCTCGCGGTGCTGCAGACGCTCATCGAGTCGCCGGAGAGCCGCGCGCTCTACCTCTTCCCCACGAAGGCATTGAGCCAGGACCAGCAGTCGGAGCTCAACGAGTCGGTGATGGCCGGCGAGCTGCCGGTCAAGATCGTCACCTACGACGGGGACACGCCCGTGTCGCTTCGCGTATCGGCCCGGGACAAGGGACAGATCGTCATCTCGAACCCGGACATGCTCCACGCGGGCGTGCTGCCGAACCACCCGAAGTGGATCAAGTTCCTGCGCAACCTGAAGTTCGTCGTCATCGACGAGGTACACACCTACCGCGGGATCTTCGGGTCGCACATGACGAATCTCGTGCGGCGGCTGAAGCGCATCGCGGCCTTCTACGGGTCCGACCCGACGTTCATCTGCTGCTCGGCGACGATCGGCAACCCCGGCGAGCTCGCCTCGCGGATCGTCGAGAAGGAGATGCTGCTGATCGACCGCAACGGTGCGCCGACCGGCGAGAAGCACCTCGTCCTCTACAACCCGCCGCTCGTCGATCGCGTCCAGGGCATCCGCCGCGGCGTGGTCAAGGAAGCCCAGCGGCTCGCGCTGCGATTCCTGCGCGGTGGGGTGAAGACGATCGTCTTCGCCCGCTCTCGCGTGCGCACCGAGCTCATCGCGAGCTACATCAACCGCAGCCTCGCGAACGTCTACAACGAGAACGAGCGTATCCGCGTCGAAGCGTACCGCGGGGGCTACCTGCCCAACGAGCGGCGCGCGATCGAGAAGGGGTTGCGCGACGGTACGATCCACGGAGTCGTCTCCACGAACGCGCTCGAGCTGGGCATCGACATCGGCGGGCTCGACGCGGCGGTGCTCGGCGGCTACCCCGGATCGGTCGCCTCCGCCTGGCAGCAGGCCGGTCGTGCCGGCCGGCGGAATACGGTGAGTCTGGCCGTCGTGGTCGCGTCGGCCGCGCCGATCGACCAGTACATCGTGAAGCATCCCGAGTACTTCCTCGGGCGCGCGCCGGAGAGCGGCTTCGTAGACGCGAACAACATGTACGTCCTGACCGACCACCTCAAGTGCGCGGTCTTCGAGCTCCCCTTCCGCGACCGCGGCGACTTCCCGGAAGAGAGCGAGGCGGTGCTCGAGTACCTCGAGGAGGGGGGCGTCGTCCGGCGTGCCGGCGACGCGTACTACTGGGCCGACCGCTCGTACCCGGCCGAAGAAGTCTCGCTGCGCAGCGCCACATCCGACAACGTGATCATCGTCGACACGACGAAGGGCCGCCACGAGGTGATCGGCGAGATGGATCGGCCCTCGGCGAAGGAGCTCATCTTCGACAACGCGATCTACATCCACCGCGGCAACCAGTACGTGGTCACCCAGCTCGACCTGGAGAATCGGCGCTGCTACGTGGAGTCGACCGACGTCAACTACTTCACCGACGCGCTGGTCAAGCGCGACATCAAGGTGCTCGAGGAGGACGAGCGAACGGTCGCCTCCGGCTGCCAGGTCGTCGTGGGCGACATCCTCGTGCGCAGCCAGGTCGCGAAGTTCAAGAAGCTGCGCTTCGGCACGCACGAGAACGTCGGCTACGGGGAGATCTCGCTGCCCGAGGAGGAGATGCACACGCGCAGCGTCGTGATGGTCTTCCCTCCCGAATCGAGCGCGGGGCGCGCTGTGGAGTCGATGGACACGACCGAGACCGGCCCGGCGCTCTCACGCATCGGTACGCTCGTCAGGAACGTCGCGCCGGTCTTCCTGCTCTGCGATCCCGGCGACATAGGCGTCGCCGAGCGCGTGCGCGACCCCCACTTCGAGGCGCCCGCGCTCTACGTCTACGACTCCTACCCCGGCGGTAGCGGGCTCAGCGAGGCGTTTCTCACCCGGATCGACGAGATCCTCGGCGCGAGCCTCGAGCTCGTCAGGGCGTGTCCGTGCGAGGAGGGCTGCCCCTCGTGCGTGGGACCGCGCGACCCGGAGGAGGAGATCGACGGCAACCCGAAGGCGGCCGTCGACCACTTCCTCGCCTCGTGGCTCGGCGACGCGTCCGGGTCGGGCGGCGAACCGTACCCGGCGCGCGAGTCGGGGGTAGCCGGTGGCGAGTGACCTCTACGATCGGCTGAAACGGATGCGCTCGGCGAAGACGCCGCGCGCCGGGGCCGGGCGGCGAGAGCGCGATGCTCCGACCGGCGGGCCGGATGCCGAACGCGCGTCGGCCGGGGATGACCTCGATTTCCTCGGCCTCGACGAGTGGACGCCGGTCGCCTCGCTCGTCTTCGAGCGCGAGACGGTCGAACCGTTGCCGCCGGCGACCGTGTGCGCGCTCGGCGAGGCGACGGTCGCCGGCGGACGCCTTGCGAGTCGGGTGCTCGGCCGCGAGGTGGAGCCCGCGTCGCTTTCGTTCATGGATACCGAGACAACCGGCCTTTCCGGTGGGGCCGGTACGACGGTCTTCCTCGTCGGTTCGGGGCGTATCGAGGGCCACACCGTGCGCATTCGCCAGGTGCTCCTCACCGACTTTCCCGGCGAGCCGGCGTTTCTCGAACGGGTCGCCGAGGCGCTCGACGCGGACGTGTGGGTAAGCTACAACGGCAAGGCGTTCGACGCGCGCCTGCTCGAGTCGCGGTTTCTCATGAACGGGATCCCGCCGGTTGCGAGCGAGCAGCTCGACCTGCTGCACTGGTCGCGGAGAGTGTGGCGCCGATGGCTCGGGTCGTGCTCGCTCGGCGAGATCGAGACCGCCGTGCTCGACCGCGAGAGGGCTGGTGACGTTCCCGGGTTCGAGATCCCCGACCGTTACTTCCGGTTCCTGCGCCACCGCGACGCGGACGAGCTCGCCGGTGTATTCGAGCACCACAGGCTCGACATCGTATCGCTGGTGCACCTGTTCGCACGGCTGGAGACGGTTCTGCGCCGGCCGCTGGCTCATGCCGAGATAGACTCCTATCAGCTCGGACGTTGGTTGCTCCTCTCGGACGAGTCGACCGCGCTCGGGCTGCTCGAGCGCGCGGTCGCAGACCGGGAGCCCGCCTACGCTCGACGAGCGGCGCTTCTGCTCGCCCGCGTTTACCGCCGGGCAGGGGAGACCGAACGGGCGTTGCGCGTGCTCGAGCCGCTCGCGCACGGCTCGCTGAGGATTGCCGAGCAGATCGCGAAGATCCACGAGCACGACCGGCGCGACCCGGCGGCCGCGCTGCGCGCGGTCGAGGCGTATCTCGTGACCGATCCGCGGGCGCGTGACGAGCCCGGCCTCGCGCATCGGCTTAAGCGGTTACGGCGGAAGATCCGCCCTCGAGGCGGGGAGAGCTGACTGCGCAGCGGGGTTACGGAGCGGTCGAGCGCTGCGGCCGATCGGCCTCCGCGATGCCGCGCGCGCGCTCGTAGACCCGGACGTATGCGGTCGCGGCGGTCTCCCATCCGAACCGGAGCTTCATGGCGGCGCGGCGCATCGCGTCGATCCGGTTCCGCTCGTCGTGCCACATCGTCACGGCCTCGCCGACGGTCGCCGCGATGCTCGCCGGGCACGCCTCGTCGATGAAGAACCCGGTCCCGCCCCTGGGCGATGCCTGTTGGACGGTGTCGACGAGCCCGCCGGTCGCCGTGACGATAGGCAGCGATCCGTAGCGAAGCGAATAGAGCTGGTTGAGGCCGCACGGCTCGTAGCGTGACGGCATGAGGAAGAAGTCGCTCGCCGCCTCGATGAGGTGCGCAAGCCGTTCGTCGAACCCGATGACCACCGACAGGTTGCGATAGCGATGCGCGAGCGAGCGAAGGTAGTACTCGTAGCGTTCTTCGCCGCTTCCGAGGATCGCGAGCTGGGCGTCGTTCTCCTCGAGGATGTCCGGCAGCGCACCGAACCCCGGGCTCGAGAGCTCCTCGAACCCCTTCTGGTCCACGAGCCGGGAGACCATGCCGATCAGGGGGAGATCGTTGGTCACCGGCAGACCCAACTCCTGCTGGAGCGCCCGCTTCGACCGCTCCTTCAGCGCGACGGTCTCCGCGGTGTACCTCACGTCGAGGTAGGGGTCCTTCTCCGGGTTCCAGACGTCGTAGTCGACCCCGTTGAGAATGCCCACGAGCGTGTCGCCTCGCTCGGCAAGAACCCTGTCGAGCGAGAATCCGCGACGCGGCGTGCGGATTTCTTCGGCGTAACGCCGCGAGACGGTGGTGACCATGTCCGCGTTCACGGTGCCTGCCTTCAGCAGGTTGAGCGAGTCGTAGTGCAGCAGCGAGCTCTCCGAGAGATCGACCCAGCTCAGCCCGCTCGCCGGCAGGTCGCCCACGGGAAACGCGCCCTGGTAACCCACGTTGTGGATGGTGAGCACCGACGCCGGTCTCGACGCGCCCATCGCGGCGCGGCGCCGAGCGATGACCGGTACGAGCGCGGTGGGCCAGTCGTGCGCGTGGACGACCTCGGCCTCCCACCCGATGTACGGTCCGATCGCGAAGGCGGCGTGGCTCAGGAGGCTGAAGCGTTTGAGGTTATCCGCGTATCCGCCGGCGCTCGTGCCGTAGATCCCTTCGCGAGCGTAGAGATCCTCGTGGTCGATGAAATAGACGACGACCGACGAGTCGCCCAGGCGCCCTTCGTAGAGCGCGGTGGTGAAGATGTCCTCACCGACGCGTACCGAGAACGGGGTCGGGTAGCGATAGAGCCGTTCGCGTCCGATCCCGTGGTAGCGGGGCATGAGGATGCGCACGTCGTGCCCGTCACGATCGAGCTCCTGGGCGAGCGCCGACACCGCGTCACCGAGCCCCCCCGCCTTGGCGAAGGGGACCGCCTCCGGGGTGACCATCAGGATCGAGTGGTTCTTCCTGCGTTTTCGTCTCAGCATATGCTACCTGTAATACGATATCCGGAAGCCGTCTTCAACCGCAAATCCGATGTTTCGATACATCCGAAGCGCCGCCGCGTTGTCCTTCTTGACGAACAACGTCGCATTCTTGGACTCGGAGGCCAGCCGCTTAAGCAGCCGAAGCATCAACGCCGTCGCGATGCCGCGCGATCGCAGCGCTCGCTCGGTGAACACGCCGCCAATCTGATCGAAGAAGACGCCGCGCGCGTTCGTGTTCGCCTTGGCCACCGGCGTTTCCTCGAGCTCGGCTACGAGCACGAGCTGGTCGCGCAGCGTCTGTTTGAGGTGCTGCATCGCGGCGGTCGGGCTGAAGGTGTTCCCGGGCAGGAGTACCTCTTCAATCTCGTACTTCTTCTGGAGGTCGAACAGAAGGTGGGCGTCGCGTTCGTTCGCCTCGCGGATGCGCATCTCGCGCGGCAGGCGCGGCAACGGCACCTCCGGCGGCGGCTCCGTCTGGGCCATGAGGTGATACTCGAGGTACTGCAGCGGGGGGCGACGAAACGCCTCCTCGAGCGCGCGTACGTCGCCGGAGCGCCCCATGATCGAGTGGATCCGCCGCGTGGCGCGCGCGAGCCGCCGCACGGCATCGGCCTCGACGACGGTGCGAGCCGGGTCAAGAACGGGATAGGAGAGCCCGTTGTGACTCTGGAGAATCGCGCCGCTGACGCGCTGTCCGCGTTCAAGCCGCGCGATGAGCGTGTAATCGCGCCGCGACGGGAGCGCGAGGCGTCGGTGCTCCACGAGTTTCTCGGTGAACGAGACGCAGCCGGCCTCCAGCGGCCCGAGGAATCGCATGAGCGGGTCCAAAAGCTCCTCGTTGGCACGCACCCACGCCATTGGTCATTCGGCTCCGTCGATGGTCACCGGCGTGGCGCCTTCCGGCGCGATCCGTCCGAGCAACACCGAGTAACCGGCGCGGAACGACTCTTCGCCCCAGCCGTAGACGGCGATCGCGGAGTCGACCCAGGGAGCCTGGCTGAGGTAGACCGGGGAGAGGATCGAGAAGACGGTAAGATCCACGTTGAGCTCGCGCGCCTCGGCGAGCACGCCCGCGGTGTTCGGGTCGGAGAGGCAGAAGACGACCGTGTCGTAGCCGACGGCGGCCTCGCGGAACCGGCGTCGGTCGTTCGCGGAGGCGACCGAGAAGCGTGTCGATTCGATCCGCAGCGTATCCGCGCCCGGGAGCAGCTGCTGTCCGACTCGCAGGAAGTCGCGGTCCTTGCCCACGAGGAGGATTCGCTCTGCGTGCGCGTCCCGAAGCGGTATCCGCGCTCGGCGAATCACGCTCACGCTCCGCGCGGCCTGATCGCGGAAGAACGCCGCGCCGCCCGGCGGCCGTATGACCCGCGCGAGCGCGTCGGTGTCAGGCGCGAGCGGTACGCGATCGTCGGGTTTGATGTGCGAGAGCTTGAGGTCGATCACACGCGCGGCGGCGTCGCGCACCTGCGCCCGGAATCGCGCATCGGACTCCCAGACCGTCAGAAGGTGTTGCCACAGCGAGCCCCCGGGGGCCGGCGTCCTGGAGAGCATGACCATGTCGTTGCCCACGCGCAGCGCCTCGGTGACGATCTCCTCGATCCCCCATCCGTGATCGACGCCGTATTCCCAGGCGCCGCCCATGTACAGATCATCGGTGATGATCAGACCGGTGAAGCCGAGCTCCTCGCGCAGGATGCGCTGCTTGAAGTGATGGGAAAGCGATGCCGGCCTGCGGTCGTCGGTTATCCGCGGGAAGTTGAGGTGAGCGGAGAGGATCGCGGGCACGCCTTCGTTGATCAGAAAGCGAAAGGGTACGAGGTCGCGGGCGGACAGCTCCTCGTAGGTGTCGCGGACGACCGGAAGAACGCCGTGTGAGTCCTCGTCGGCGTTCCCGTGTCCCGGGAAATGCTTCGCGGTGGCGATCACCCCCGTCTCTTCGAGGCCGTGGTAGAACGCCGCTCCGAGAACGCCGCTCTGTACCGGGTCGCTCGAGAAGGCGCGCGGGCCGATCACGTGCGCCTCGGGGTTGACGTAGACGTCCACGGTGGGAGCGAAGTTCATATTGATGCCCAGCGCGCGCAGCTCCATACCTATGTAGTATCCGCTGCGGTACGCGTCGTAGGGGAGGCTCGACGCGCCGATGGCCATATTGCCCGGCGTGACCATCGTCGTGAGTTCGCCGCTTCCCTTCACGTGTCTGACCCAGCCGCCTTCCTGGTCGGTGGCCGTCAACAGCGGGATCTCCAGGCGGTGGGTGCCCGCGGTTTCCTGCATGGTCTCGATCGATCGCGCGAGGCGAACGAGGTCGCCGCCGTTCCAGCCGAACACCTTCACGCCGCCCAGGCTCGGTCCGCGCAACCACTCGACGATCTCGTCGCTCGGGTCCTCCCCGAGCCACCCGATCATGAGCGTCTGCGCGATGAGCTCCTCCGGGGTCATGGCCTCGATCAATCGCTCGCGCAGCACGTCGTTGGGAGCGTCGTCCCAGAACGAGAGCGCATGCGCGGTCGCGGGTGCGCCCGCTCCGAGCGAGATCGCGGCGAGAACGAGGAACGCTGTTCGAGTACGGAGCCTCACGCGTAGGAGGATATCAGGCGTGCACCTCTTGGTAAATGTTCCCCTCGAGCGCTTCGATGTGCTGCGCGGCGGCGTGCGCGGCGACCGCGCCCTCGCCGGCGGCGACGACGAGTTGCCGGAACGGTGTCGCCCGGACGTCGCCCACCGCGAAGAGCCCGGGAATCCCGGTCTCCATCCGCTGATCGGTGACGATGTAGCCGGCCTCGTCCTTGGGAAGCGTGGGGACGAGATCGGTCTGGGGAATCGAGCCGATGAAGACGAAGACCGCGTCGGTCTCGAAGCGTTGCTGCTCGCCGGTACGTACGTCTTCGAGCGTGACCGCGCCGACCTGCTCGATACCCATCGCGTTCCTCACCGAGTGGATCTCCTTGACCACGGTGTTGAAGCGGACGTTGATATTCTCGTTGTCGAGGACTCGCTGGGCGACCGCCGGCTGGGCGCGAAATCGATCGCGACGGTGGACGAGCGTGATCCTGTCGGACAGTTTCGAGAGAAAGGTGGCTTCGTCGCACGCCGCGTCGCCTCCCCCGACGACGAGCATGCGTCGGCCCTTGAAGAAGGGGCCGTCGCAGGTCGCGCAGTAGGACACGCCGCGTCCGCCCAGCTCCTCCTCGCCCGGCACGCCCAAGTGGCGGTGTTGCGCGCCGGTGGCGAGGATCACCGCGGCGGAGCGAACCTCGCCTTCGGAGGTCTGCAGCACGAACTCGTCGCCTTCCTTGTCGATCCGCGAGACCCTTGCGGTCTCGAACCCGGCGCCGAACTGCCTCGCCTGCCGCTCGAGCCGTTCGGTGAACTCGTAGCCGTCGATCGGCTCGGGAAACCCGGGGTAGTTCTCGAGGCCCTCGATGAGAAGACACTGTCCGCCGTTCGCCGTCTGCTCGATCACGAGCGTCTTCAGGTTCGCCCGCGCGCCGTACTGCGCCGCGGTGAGACCCGCTGCTCCGGCGCCGACGATGATGATATCGTACTTCGCTTCCATGCTCCCACCTTTTATATAGAGAATTTCAGATATAGTTACCGATCACGCCGCGGCGCGTCAAGCGCCCGGGCCGCTCGACGCGCCGTCCGCCCGGGCCGCTCGACGCGCCGTCTCGATGATAGGAAGTGCCGCTCATCAAGGCAAGCCGATCGGCCGACAATCAAAGCGAGAAGGCACGCGCAGCGCGCGCCAGCGGAGGACGCATGACGAGCGGGACGAAGACCACGATCGGGCACATCAAGGAATCGTTGGCGCGCCAGGCAGAGCTCATGCTCGAGTTCGGCCGGCGCGAGCACGAGCTGCAGCAGGCGGTCATGGACCGCGACTGGCCGGCGATGGACGCGCTCGTACCGCGGATGGAGAGCCTGAGCCGCGAGCTCGTCGCGCTGGACGCGCGTCGTCACGCGCAGTTTCTCGAGGCGAAGAGCGCGGTCGGGTTGCCCGCAGACGCCTCGTTTTCCGAGTACATCCAGCGTATTCCCGAGGCCGAGCGGCACGAGCTCACCACGCTCTTTCGGTCGCTGCAGGTCTCGGTTCTGCGCGTCAAGAGCGTGACGCGTGGGATCGACTCGTACGTCCGCGGGAATCTGCGTACGACGAACGTGATGCTCGGGACGCTCTTTCCCGACCAGAAGGGGACGTTCTACTCGCGTCACGGCCGACGCTCCCCTGCCGACGGCAGGGCGTTCGTCCTCGACCGCCACCTGTAGGAGCAGACGATGCAATCGACCTTTTCCGGCATAGAGCTCGGCAAACGCAGCCTCTTTGCGCAGAACCGCGGGCTGCAGACGGTGGGCCACAACCTCTCCAACGCGTCCGTCGACGGTTACAGTCGCCAGCGCGTGGAGTTCTCGCCCACCGACCCGCTCTACCGGCCGCAGCTCAACCGCGCCGAGACTCCCGGTCAGATAGGGCAGGGTGTGGACATCGCGCGCGTGGAGCGGATCCGCGACATGCTGCTCGAGGGCAGAATCGTGAGCCAGGCGAGCGGGGAGGGCTACTGGGAGAGCAGGGACAAGTACGTCCGCATGCTCGAGCAGGCCTACGACGAGCCTACCGACGTGTCGGTGCGTACGCTCATGGACCGCTTCTGGGACGGCTGGCAGGAGCTCAGTGCGTTCCCGGAGCAGACCGCCGCGCGTCAGAACGTGCTCACACGGGGAGAGGCGCTCGTCGAGTCGATTCAGAACCGCTACCAGAACCTCGAGCAGATCAGATCGATGCTCGAGGACGAGGTCCAGATCGCCGTGGAGGAGATCAACCAGCTCACCGGAGAGATAGCGGCGCTCAACGAGGAGATCGTCAAGGTCAAGGCCGCGGGCGACAACCCGAACGACTGGCTCGACCAGCGCGACAAGCGCGTCGAAGAGCTCTCGAAGTATATCAACGTCACCATCGACACGACCGACCGCGACGAGTACAACGTCCACACCGGCGGCTACCAGCTCGTCCAGGGATCGGTCGCGATCGGGCTGGACACCGAGGGCGACCCGGATAACGAGGGCTTCTCGCGTGTCGTCTGGAGCGAGGGCCGCGAACAGGCGCGTTTCTCCGACGGCAAGCTCGCCGCGCTGGTGGAATTGCGCGACGTGGACGTACGCGGGGAGATCCAGTCGCTCGACAACATGACGGTGAACTTCGTCGACCTCGTGAACGAGGTGCATCGCGAGGCATACGGTCTCGACGGATCGACCGACAACGAGTTCTTCGTCGAGTACCCCTTCGTCAACAACGTGCTCGGCAACTACGACGCCAACGGCGACGGCGCGTTCGATCAGACGCGCGTCTTCCGCGTCAGCGGTGCGAACGAGCTCGACGCGCAGCAGCAGATCGGGTTGGAGGGGACGATGACGCTTCCCGGGCCGAACGGGCTTGTGGAGATCGCCTACAATCCGACCGACACGGTAGGCGACGTGATCAACCGCATCAACTTCTCGTCGAGCGAGGTCGTCGCGCGGCTCGACAACAAGGGTCGGCTCACGCTCAAGGGAACGCCGGCGGAGGCGACCGAGGACCCGGACTTCGTGATCCGCTACGTCGAAGACTCCGGCCAGTTCCTCTCAGGGTACGCCGGGATCCTCCAGGGAAGCGGTCCGGACAACGCGTTCACCTGGCAGCAGGCCGATGCGGTCACCGCGCTGCGCGGCGACGGGCTCGACTACGCGGTCGCTCCGCTCGCCCACCCGGCGGGTTGGATCGGCGTGAACGAGGACCTGATCGCAGAGCCCGCGCGCGTGGCGGCGAGCACCGGGACCGCGGGGCGGCCGGGCAACCCCGGCGACGGCAGCGCGGCGCTGCAGATCGCGGGGATCCGCAATCGGCCCGTCCAGGTCGGCCAGATCGAGAGCTTCGACGACTACTTCGCCGATACCGTTGCCGGCGTTGCGCTGAAGGGCGAGGAGGCCGAGCTCTCGCTCGCCTCGCAGAACGCGATCATGAAGGATCTGCGGGACACGCGCGCGAGCATCAGCGGGGTCAATATGGACGAGGAGATCGCCCAGATGATCAAGTTCCAGCACGGCTACTCGGCCGCGGCGCGGGTCGTCAGCGAGGTCGACAAGATGCTCGACACGATCATCAACCGAATGGGAGTGTAGTGAATGCAACGCATCAGCACGAACATGTCGAACGACGACATGCAGTACTACGCGCGACGGCGCGAGTCGCAGCTTCTGAACACGCAGAACCAGGTTGGAAGTCAGAACCGCATACAGGAGCTGCGCGACGACCCCGCCGCCGCCGCGCACGCAACGCGCCACGACAGCTACCGGTATCGGCTCGAGCGCTACACGGAGAACATCGAAATGGCGCAGCTGCGTCATCGCGAGAGCGAGACGTACATGCAGGAGGCGGTCAGCATCCTCCAGCGGGCCCGCGAGCTCGCGCTGCAGGGCGCGCACGGAACCCACACGCAGTCGGACACGCAGGCGATGGCGGCAGAGGTGAACCAGCTGCTCAACCAGCTCGTCGAGGCTGCCAACGCGAAGGGCGGCGACGGCGCGATGCTGTTCTCCGGCGACCGGACGAAGAGCCAACCGTTTCGCGCGATCGACGGGCGGGTCGACGGCTTCGACGAGCCGGTCATCACGCAGGTGCAGTACCTCGGCACGATCAACGAGAACCGAACGGAGATCGCCGACGGCAGCTACATCCCGCTGAACTTCGCCGGCAACCGGGTATTCTGGGCGGAGAACCAGCAGATCTTCTCGAGCGTCGACGCCACCGGCTACGTCGTCGGGCAGGATTCGACGATCAACGTCGACGGCCATGAGGTCCGGCTCCGCGAAGGAGACGGTATCTCCGCGATCATCGCGAAGATCAACGATTCGGGAGCACCCGCACGTGCCCGGCTCGACCCGGTCCAGAATTCGCTCGTCATCGAATCGACCGCCCCGCACCAGCTCTGGCTCGACGACGGCGAGGACGGCCAGGTACTCGCAGACCTGGGTATTCTCAACGGCCGCGGAAACGCACCGCCTGAGAACACCGCGTCGTCGGCCCGCGTGTTCGGCGGATCGACCTTCGACATGTTGATCAATCTTCGGGATCAACTCGCCGCAGGTGATACAATCGATACCGGGGGCCGCGCACTCGGCGGGATCGACAGCGCGCTGGACAACGTGCTCGGCCGGCTCGGCACGCTCGGCTCGTACGACGAGCGGCTCTCGCTCGCCTTCGAGCGCACCGAGAACGCGGTTCCGGTGATCACCGAGCGGTACTCGAACGAGGTGGACGTCGACATGACCGAGACGCTGACCGAGCTGCGAATGCTCGAGTACACGCACCGGGCTGCGCTCGGCGCCGCCGCGCGAGTCATCCAGCCCACATTGCTCGACTTTCTGAGGTAGAGAATGAGAATCGAGTCGAAGGCCTACGGGCCGATCGAAATCAGCGAGCGGCAGGTCATCACGTTCCCGGTGGGAATCCTCGGGTTCGAGCAGCTGCGCGAATACGCGCTGCTCGACGCGGTCCAGCAGGGCTTCTACTGGTTGCAGAGCCTCGAGGATCCCGAGATCGCGTTCATCCTGCTCAACCCGTACGACCTTCGCCCCGACTACGTCCTCGACGTCCCCGACGAGGACCTCGAGTCGATCCGCTACCAGAGCGACGAGGACCTTCTCGTCTTCGCCATCGTGACGATCCCCGACGACGAGTCGAAGGTCAGCGCGAATCTGCAGGGACCGGTCATCATCAACCGCGTGGAACAGCTCGGCCGACAGGCGATTTCGCTCGATTCCCGGTGGCACACGAAGCACCTCATCCTCGAGGAACTCGCCCGTACCGGGAGCCGATAGATGCTCATTCTCGCCCGCCGTGTCAACGAGAGCATCGTCATCGGCGACGATATCCGTGTCACCGTGATCGATATCAAGGGAGACCAGATCAAGCTGGGAATCGAGGCGCCCCGAGACGTGAAGGTATACCGGCGGGAGGTCTACGAAGCGATCCAGGAGGAGAACCGCGAGGCCGCGAAGAGCGCCGCCGCGCGGACCGCATCCGCGCCGCTGCCGTCGCTCACACGGCGCGACGACGAGTCGGCGTCGGGCTCGACGTCCTGAGCATCTGCGTTCACCGATCCGCGAGCGATGCCCGAGAGATCTCGGCGTCGCTTCCGCGCACGTACTCGGGCCCTGCATCGACCGGATCGTACCCGCCCGCCGCGAGCCGAGCCTCCGCGAGCCGCAGCAACGCCGGCGCCCATCCCGACCGAGCCGACGGGTCGACGATCAGCGCGCGCGCGTCGCCGCGGCACGCCTCGGCGAACCGATGGGCGTGGGGGCCGGTGACGATCACCTCTTCCGGGGGCCTCGCCAGCGACCGGTCCGTCCCGCCGGCGATACCTCGCACCGCCTGCCTCCCGGCCTCGAGGAGGGCACTCGCCTCGAGGTCAAGGTCGTCGGTCAGACGCCGAGCCGCGAGAAACGCCGCGCCGTAGAATCGGCCCTTCTTCCCGTCGATGACCGGGACGACGAGCGCGGTCGTAGACGCGACAGCCGCCGCCATCGCGTCGAGCGTAGGCACGGATACGAGGGGAGGGCGGTCGATCGCGCGTGCGGCGGCCACGGCCCACGCGAGCCCCTTGGCGGTGGCCATGCCTATACGCAGCCCGGTGAACGATCCCGGTCCCCGGGTGCACGATACGAGGTCGAGATCGATCGGCTGGAGCTCTGCCTCGTCCATGAGCGCGTGAACGAGCGTCATCAGTCGCCGGCTGTGCCGCAGGCCCACGTCGCGGCTTGCCACGAGTACATCGCTCGCCGTGTCCCGGTCGCGGCGCAGCGCGACCGAGAGGATGTCCGTCGCGGTGTCGATCGCAAGGTGATTCACGGTCCCTCCGCGGCTGCGCCGTCCGGGTCGGGTGCGAGCAGCGCGTCCGGGGCGGTGATCAGCCGTGCGCCGTCGGGCCGAATGTCGATCTTGACCGTCGCCGTTGCATCCGGGATCGCCTCTCCGGCGCGTTCCGGCCATTCGACGAGAGACACCGCATCCGCGTAGAGCAGCTCGTCGAGTCCGAGGAGCTCGTACTCCTCGCGGCCGGCGATGCGGTAGAGATCGATGTGATGCAGCGGCAGGCGACCCTCGTAGTCGCTGACGATCGTGTAGGTGGGGCTTGTGACCGTCTCGGTGACGCCGAGTCCGCGCGCGATCCCCTTCGCGAGCGTGGTCTTCCCCGCCCCGAGCGGTCCGACGAGGAGCAGGATCGCGCCGGGGGCAAGCCGTCTGCCGATCCGTTCACCGACCCGCTGCGTCTCGTTGTGGGTATGGGCGGTGACGGTCAGGACAGTTCTCCGCGTTCGTGAAGCTGGCGGATGTGCGACTTGATCGCGGCGATGGCCGGGACGAGCGGATAGTCCAGGTCGTCGAGGAGCGTGACGCGTACGTCGACCGCGCCGAACGGTGATTGCTCGAGTACGAACTCAAGGCGCGCGGGCTCCGGTTCGGACCTGCCGTAATCGAGGTGTGCCGTGGCGGTGAAGGCGCGCCGGTAGTGGAGGGGAGTCTCCTGCTGTACGACGTCGGTGAGCTCGACTACCTTCATGACGGAATCCTAATCGACGGCAGAGGCGCGGTCAAATGCTCCTCTCACTCGGTGAGCCCGTAGACGTAGCTCTGGATCTGGTTGAGGTGCTTCCGCGAGACCCGGGTGAACTTGATGTGCATGAGGCGCCCGCGGGCGCGCTGCCGTTCGACCGCCCGGACCATCCCGTACACCGAGACGGGCGTACCGTCGGCGTTCTCGAAGTCGATCTTCAGGATGTCCCCCTTCGGCAGCGGAACCTGCGTGCGAATCGCGCACCCGCCGGCGGACAGGTCTTCGAACCGGCCGAAGATCCGCCGGTTCTTGTTCACGAACGCCTGGGTCTTCTGTTTTCGCCCCCGTCCAGTCGTCAGGACGGTTACCGGATAGAAGTAGCACGGACGGTCGTACTCGCGGCGCGGAGAACGCCGCTTCTGCGTCTGGCGGATGTTCGACGCGTGGTCGACGAACATGACCGATGCCCCGCGTGCGTTGTTGTATCCGATAACGCGCGTGCGGAACGAGTAGAGACGGTTGTTGTCGTCTACGAAGCTCACCTGCAGCGGTGCGCCCTTCGCGTGATTCGGGCGCGCTCCGCGACGTCCGGGCGGCACGTCGAGTCCAAGGCCGTTGTGAACGTTCGAAGCGACCGTCGATTCGCGTTGCTCGCCTTCCGGGGTGCGGAGCGTCACGGGTTGGCCCACCCTGATATGGCGCGAGGAGGGCAGGACGCGCACGTCCGTCGTTGCGTTTTCGATTGCGCGCTTTACCGAGAACAGCAGCGATTTCTGCCGCTCGCGCTCGGCGTCCGGAAGGTCCGCGACGTCGAGCTGGTCCATTCTCCGCTTGAGCGCGTGATTGAGGTAGGCGGAGTTGGTCAACAGCCGCGAGGGATTCTGCAGCCCCAGCGATCGGACCAGCTCCTTGAGCGCACGGATCTGCTCCGCGCCGAGCCCCATCTTCTTTGCTTGACGCGTGAGGCCACCGGCCCGCGTGCGCCCTCTGCTTGCGCCGCCGCTACGGTTGTTGATCAGCGCTGCGATCACGCCGGTGAGGACGAGCGCCCCGAAGACGACGAGGGTGATGCGAGTCTGCGCAGGATCGGGCTGTGCGAAGAACTGGATATCCTGCTGCAGCAGTATTCGCATGTCAGGTCCCGTCTCCCGCCGGTACGAGACGCTCGAGCTGTTCGAGCCGCGGCGCCACCTCGTACTCGAGGAGATCGCCGATCAGCACCGTGTCCTGCGTCTCGAATGCTTCGGCGAGCTCGGCGAGCAGCGGCGCGAGCTCCTCGGCGAACCGGCGTACTCCCGCAATGTCGACTCCGAGCGAGTCGTCCACGGCCGCAGACTCGACGAGCGGGATCAGCCGCATCAACCGCGAAAGCAGCTCGGTGGTGGTCACGACCCCCTGCATCGCCGCCTGCTGATGCCCGGTCTGCAGCTGGACGGGCACCTCGACGAGCGCGTCACGGTGTGCCGAAAGCTGCCCGAGCGTGAGCACGAGCTCGCGGACGGGATCTCGGTATTCGCGCTCGCGGGACGCGAGGATCGTCCGCAGCGCGTCGATCTCGTCGATGAGGCGCCGGCGTGCCGGCTCGGCGGGCAGGCGCGCCTGTTCGAGGTCGGGGTCTTCGAGGACGCCGGGGCTGCCCTCACCGCCGGCGAGCGAGGGGAAGAACTGGACGAGACGGGCACGGACGTAGGGAAGCTCGGCGACGAGCTCGTCGAGCGCCTCGGTGGCGCTCGTCTCGAGTGTCTCCTTCACGAGCGAGCAGTACTCCTCGAGCGCGACGATCGTCGTGTGGTCGACCCGGTTGAGGGGGAGCGCCTGGACGCTGAGCTGGTCGACCTCGTCGATGCTGATGTTCTCCCACGACGAGCGGTCGTGGATCGCGTACGAGGTCGCGTTGACGTCGATCGACGTGATTGCGAAGCTACCGGAGCTCAGCCAGTCGGCGAGCCCGTCGACGACTTCTCCCAGCGACGATTCGTTCTCGAGTCTGAAGTCGAGCGGTTCACGGTTCACGAGAATCTCCATCGCCCCTCCTCCTAGAGTGTCGGCAGAAAGCGGGCGCCGCGTGAGACCGGCCCGACCGCGCGTACTACGACCGTCAGTTACCCGACCCGCCGGGCGATGGCAGCTTGTCGAGCGCCTGCTGCTGCTCCTGCATGCGCCGCATCGCCGCCTCCATCTGGGCGAACTCCGCCTCGTAGCGCTCGCGCACGCCATCGAGGCGCTGCCGTTCACGCTCTATTCGGTCGCGCGTTGTCGAAATGGACTGGTCGATGCCGCCGGTACGGGTCGCGATGAGCCCGCCCGTCTCGACGTAGGGACGCAGGTTCCGGTCGAGCTCGTAGGCAACGCCGGTGTCGACGGCGCGGTCGCCGTCGGTGTCGTTTCCGAACAGCTGTCGCGAGGCGCGGAAGTAGCTCTGCAGCGCCGCAGAGACATCGGCGGGGTTCATCTCCATGTAGCCGCGCAGTCGGCTCGCGTCCAGATCGCCGCCGGGACCCGACTCGTTGGACGAGATGCCCAACTGTGCGAGCATCGTGAGTTGGTCGCCCGCTTCGGTCGGGTAGGCGTCCATCATGATGCGCTGCAGGCGCGACTTGAGCGAGTTGAGCGCCATGTTTCCCTGCAGCAGGCCGAGCTTCTCGAGTGCGGCCTCGCGCTCCTCCTGCGAGAGATTCGTCAGCTCGTCGACGATCGATTGCTCGGCTCGCGTGAGGATGTTGATCTCGCGGATGAGCTCGTTGTAGTAGAAGATGAACTCGATAAGCGTGTCGGTGACCGCTTCGCGGTCCGGCTCCACGGTCACCTCGACCGGGCGCCGGCTGAGTCCGCGGAGGTCGAGCGTGACGTTCTCCACGAGATCGTCGATCGAATTCGACGGCCGGACGACCTCGATCCCCTCGATCTCCGCGATCGCGTCGCGCGCGGTGCTCAGCGGATTCACCGGCGCCACGTCGCCCCGCCGGCGCGGGTCGAAGACGACCACGTTTCGAATCGACACTTCCCGGTGCGTATTGTTGTTGCGCACTTCGAGCGCGTCCACCGTGTCCGCAAACTCGGCGAGCGGTATGCGTATCGTCTCGAAGCCATCGGTATCATCGAGCTCGGGCAGCGGGACTCGCTCTCCCGAATCGCGGAGGTACAGCAGCTGGAGGTCGTCGCGAACAACCGGGGGCTCCGGCGGTTGCCAGTCGGGCAGGGGCACGCTCGACGGGGCGTTCTCCACCGTCACGTCGCCGAGGCTGATATCGCCCGGATCGGGAACCTGGGGCCCGGGAGGCGGGTCGGGCTCGGTCCATTCCTCGGAGAGATTCGTGACCGCCACGTCGAGCTCCATGACGAGCTCGTCGCCGGCATCGATGGCAGAGGGCATCTTGAGGGTCGCCCGGCCTTCGGGCGCCACGGTGAGCGTGCCGTCGTCGACGGAGCGCGTCTCTGCCGGCGTTGTGCCGGCCACCGTCCCCGGCTCGATGGACGCCTGAACGACCTCGTCGCGGACCTCTTCGAGGATGCTGGCTTCGAGCGCGAAGGCGCGAGCGTCCTCGAGGAAGGAGAGCTGGTTCTCGGCGCCGGTCTGCTTCGCCTCGATCATGATGACCTTCGTGGAGGCCGAGTTACGCACCACCCGCGCGCCCACCACGTCGCCGGCGCGCTGGTTGATCGCCTGTGCGAAGCTCTCGAGCGATCCGCCCGAGAAGCGGAAGTACTCCTCGGACTCGCCGACCCGGAACCCGTACCTGCCCGCCGGAACCTCGAGCTCGGATGTCAGGTTGCGCGAGACGAACCGATCGGCCTCGGCGAGTTGTTTGACGGATACGGAGGTGACCCCCTCGTCGGCGCCTCGCTCAGCGGTCGCGGTGACCACCGATTCGTCGGTCGAGCTGGCCATGCGGTCGTTGAAGGGGTTCTCGAAGCCGAAGAGCAGACGTGAGGCTTCCTGGAGGTTGGACACACGGCGCCCGAGCTCCTGCCACGCCTCGCGCTCCTCCTCGTAGGTATCGATGCGCTCTTCCATGCGGGTGACGGGGGCACGCTCTGCCTCCATGATGTCGTCCACCATCCCGTCTGTATCCATGCCGGAGTCCGAGACTCCGGGAACCATGATGTCTGACACGAATCCCTCCCGTATCGCGTCCGCCAGGGGCACCGATCAAAGTCTACCGCGATCCGGGGTTGAGCACTATGCGGTCTATATCTCCTCGTCGATGAGCAGGCCGATGGCCTCCCGAAGGCGCACGTGCAGTCTCTGGATCTCCGCGGGCGGAAGCTCCTTGATCACCTTATCGGTCTTGCGATCGATGACCTTTACGACCACCTGGTCGAGCTCGCGGTTGATGCTGAACTTGAGTCTCCGGTCGAGGGCGGACGTGACGACGCGCAGGTCTTCGACGAGAGCATCGAGTTCAATGTCGATGTTCGGTGCGGTTGAGGTGCTCTGTACTGTTCGGGCGGTCGTCCGCGCCACCGTTGCCGGCTCACCCTGCGACCGCGCGTTACCGGGAATCGGTTGCTGTGCGGTGCTGCCACCGAAGATCCCCGTGATCTCAATAGACATATCTTACCTCCGTGTAAGATGCCGTCTAAAGGAAAGCGGAGAGGAGAGCGCGAACTCCTCCCCACCTCGAATACTCGAAAGATGACGTCCAGTAATCTCTCAAGCTGTGCACAGCTGCCTCGAGGTCAACTGTCACGAAACGGAGCCTGACCTGGTTTAGCCCAGGAGCTGAAGAACCGACTGTGGCTGCGTGTTGGCCTGGGCGAGCATCGCCGTATTGGCCTGGACCAGGATCTGGTTCCTTACGAAGCCGACCGTCTCGCTCGCCATGTCGGTGTCTCGGATCCGGCTCTCTGCGGCCGCGAGGTTCTCGCTCGCGACTGCGACGCCCTGCTGTGCGATCTCGAATCGGTTCTGATACGCACCCAGGTCCGCTCGCTGGCGGTTCACCTGGCGCAGCGCCGTGTCGACTAACCCAATCGTTTGATTGGCGAGCTCCGGCGTTGAGATCGATACGGTCCCGCCTTCGCCCTGCGTGTCTTCCAAACCGAGCGCGCGAGCCGTCATCGTCCCGATGAACACCTGCTCGTTCTGATCCATGTTCGCTCCCACCTGGAACTGCATGATCTGATCAACGGCCG
>CAZVEF010000006.1:0-45901 GCA_964625715.1 uncultured Spirochaetaceae bacterium
TCCTCCTCGCCGTCCGCCTCCGTACCGTCACTCTCTGCCGGCGCATCTTCAACGGCCCGTCGCACGATCCGGCGGTAGATCTCCTGGCCGGACCGGTAGAGCACGAGCGAGGAGTTCTCGCGCACCTGGTACGGCACGGAGAGCTCGCCACCGGGATGCAGCATGCTGAAGATAACGCGCTGCTCGCCGGTGGGCGCCTGCGCCTCGAGTGTGAGCTCGACCTCGACCGGATAGTCGGGCAGCGGCCGCTCGAGCACCCCGAACACCTCGTCCTCCGGGACGAAGGCCGGTTGCGTGACGACGAGGTCGACGAAGCTGCCGATTGCGACTTCTTCCTGAGGCGGAGGGTCCTGCTCCACCACGAGCCCCGACCGCTCGTCGGGCTCCGGCTCCCGAACCTCGAAGCGGAACGGGATGTTGTTCTGCGAGAGGCGTTCGAGCGCCGTGTCGAACGGCAGGCCGACGAACGACGGCAACTCGATCCGCTCGACATCCGGCCCGCGACTCACGACGAGATCGACGTTGGTGACCGTCGTGATCTCCGTATCCGGCTGCGGGTCCTGCGCGATGATCGTCCCCGGCTCTTCGTCGCTGAACACGTACTGGGGCTCGGCGAGCTGGATCGTCGGATCATCGGATGCAAACATCGCGCGGAGCTCGGCGCGAACCTCGGCGATTGGCCGCCCAATGTACGTGCCGACCCGGTCGATGCGCGCACCACGGCTCACGATGAGGTTGATCTCCTTTCCCGCACGAACGAGCGTACCCGCCGGTGGCGTCTGGCCGATGACCTTACCCGCAAGGCCGGGATCCGCTGAGAAGCGCACCTCGACATCGACCTCGAGCCCCCGCTCCTGGAGGCTGAGCACCGCGTCGAGGAGATCGACGTTCTCGACATCGGGGACCATCGTCTCTTCGGCGCCGCGAAGCGAGAAGAGGAAGGTCGTGAGACCGGCGATGATCATAAGGAAGACGGCACCTACGAGCGCGTAGATGAGGATCTTGAACAGTCGTACGTCCGGATCGTCGTACCGCGAGGGCACGATGTTCCGCAGCCGGTCCCAAAACGATTCGCGCAATCAAGAACCTCCGAGCACGGCGCCGAGAAACCCGTTCACTCCGTTGAGAAAGCTTCTCCACTCGAGGGGGTTGCGTGACTGCAGTTGAAGCTTTCGGAGCGCCAGCAAGCCGTTCCCTGTTTCTACCAGAACTCCATTCTCCGTGTCTACACGAAGCACCCGGCCGGGTACGCGATCGCCGGCGATGGGCGCGGCCTCACCGTCGGCAGCGAACCGATCGACCGGCCTCGCCTCGAGGATGTTCAGCCGTTCGCCGGCCCACGTCGTGAACGCCTTCGGCCACGGGACATAGGCGCGCACCATCCGCTCGATCGTCTGCGCCGGCTCGCGCCAGTCGATCCGGCCGTCTTCCTTCTGCACCAGCCGTGTGTACGTCGCCCGCGTGGGGTCCTGCGGAACCGCCCGCGCTTCACCCCGTTCCATCCGGTCGAGCACGTCGACGAGCAGACGCCCCCCGGTGGGAGCGACGATCTCACCGAGCGAGGCAGTCGTTTCTTTGCCGGTGAGCGGGATGCGCTCCTGCGCGAGGATGTCCCCCGCGTCCATCTCGAGCGCGAGCTCCTGGATGGTCACGCCGGTCTCAACGTCGCCTGCAAGGATCGCCGCCGGAAGGGGCGCCGGTCCGCGATGGCGCGGCAAGAGCGAGGGATGCACGTTGAGTCCTCCGCGCGGAAAGAGCTTCAGAAAGCGGGGACCGAAGATCCTGCCGTAGGCGAAACAGGCGAGCACATCGGCCTCAAGCACCGCGACCTCGCAGCGGGAGTCGCTCCGAAGCGACTCCGGTTGCAGGACCGGCACGCCCAGCTCGAGCGCGAGCTCCTTGACCGGCGAGAAGCGAACCGACCGCCCACGCCCACGCGCGCGGTCGGGGGCGGTCAGCACACCGACGAGCTCGTGATCGCTGCCTGCGATCGCGCGAAGCGTGGGTACGGCGATCTGCGGCGTACCGGCGAAGAGGACGCGCACGCGGCTACCGGCGGGAGGCGGTTGCGGGGTCCACCGCCGGATCGTACGACGCCATGACCTTGTTGCGGACCTCCTCGGTCAGGTAGTCGATGAACAACACCCCGTTGAGGTGGTCGTTCTCGTGCTGGATCACCCGTGCGAGCAGGCCGTCGGCGTCGATCGTGAAAGGGCGGCCGCGCTCGTTCCACGCCTGGACCCGGACGGCTTCCGGACGCGTGACATCGGCGTAGATCGCCGGGATACTCAGGCAGCCCTCGTCGTAGTCGCTCTGCTCGACCGAGGTCTCGATGATCGTCGGGTTGATGAAGACGCGCGGTTTGTCGCCCTCCACGTGCGTCACGAACATACGGTGGAGGTAGCCTACCTGCACGCCGGCGAGCCCGATGCCGCGCGCGGTGTGCATCTTCTCTACCATCGCGTCTGCGAGGCTCGCGATCTCTTCGTCGATGTCGGCGACCTTATTCGACGCCGCGCGCAGCAGCTCATCAGGATGAATGACCAGCTGTAGTTCCATAGCTTCGTGCCTCCAGGCGGCGCGCGATCGTACGGTCGATCCGCGCGCGCCGCTTCGGATCGATACGGTCGATGCACAGCACCCCGTTCAGATGATCGACTTCGTGCTGGACCGCGCGGGCGAGCAGACCGCGCGCCCGCAGCTCGAACGGCTCGCCGGTCTCGTCCCACGCGCGTACGTCGATCCAGGCGTACCGCGGGACCTCGACGGTCACGCCGGGCAGGCTCAGGCAGCTCTCCTCCGAGCGCACCCGCCGGCGTGCAGTCGCGACGATCTCCGGATTGATGAAGACGCGCTCCCGGTCGCGCGGGAGACCGAGCACGAAGAAGCGCGCGGCGAGACCGACCTGCGGCGCGGCGAGACCGATGCCGTCGCGAGTGCGCATGAGCCCGAGCATCTCGCGACACGCGAATGCGACGCTCTTCGGGTCCGGGACGAGCGCGGCGCGGCGCGTAAGTATGTCGGCCGGATAGATGACGAGCTCCATGTCCTGCTCGAAATGGTACGGAAAGCCTCGCGGTCGGTCAATTCGGACACAGAGCGCCGAGACCGCAACCCCGCCGCGCTACAGCAGCGACACAGGGTCAACGTCGATCTCGAGGTGCGCCCCGCCGGGAAGTTGCAGCTGCGTGAGCACGCGGGCGAGCTCCTCGTGCGTCGCGCCGAAGCGGGTCGTACGCACGATCACGTGGTGCCGAACGCTCCCGGATATGATCGACAGCGGGCACTCGGTGGGGCCGAGTACCTCCTCCGCCGATCTCACCCGGTCCCGGCACGCGGCGGCGACCTCGCCGATCGTGCGGCGTACGACATCGGCCTTCTTCGCGCGCACGACGAGGCGGACAAGACGCGCGAACGGCGGGAAGGCGAGCTCGCGCCTCACCTCGAGCTCATCGGCGTAGAAGCCCCCCAGGTCGTGTACGATCGCGCGCCGGATCGCGGCGTTCTCCGGGCTGTAGCTCTGCACGATCACGTGCCCGTCGGGGTGGAAGCGGCCGGCTCGACCGGCGACCTGGACGACGAGGGAGAAGGTGCGTTCGGCCGCGCGGAAGTCGGGCATGTGGAGCCCCGTATCGGCGAGAATGATGCCGACGAGCTTCACGCCGGGGAAGTTGAGGCCCTTGGCGACCATCTGCGTGCCCAGAAGCACATCGATCTCACCGGCACGGAAGGCGGCGATCGTCTGTTCGAGCACGCCCTTGCGCCGAACCGCGTCGGTGTCCACGCGCGCGATCCGCCAGTCGGGGAAGCGCACTGCGAGATCCTCCTCGACACGCTCGGTTCCGAACCCGGAGTACCCCACATCGAAGGAGCCGCACTCCGGACACTGCTTCACCGGCCTCGCCTTGTAGCCGCAGTAGTGGCAGACCATGAGGTCGCGCTCCTTGTGGTAGGTGAGCCCGACCGAGCAGTTGCGGCACCTCATCTCGTAGCCGCAGGTGCGGCAGTGGAAGAAGTACGCGAAGCCGCGGCGGTTGAGGAAGAGGATCGACTGGCGGCCGGCGGCATGCGTCTCCTTGAGCGCCTCGAGCAGGCGCCCGGAGATGGGCCCGGCGTCGGACTTCAGATCGACGACCTCCACGCTCGGCATCGCCCCACCGGAGAGCCGCCTCGTGAGCGTGATTCGCGCGAGTCTGCCCTCGTCCATCAGGTGCCACGCTTCGACCGACGGGGTGGCGCTCCCCATCACCATCCGCGCGCCGACGTCGGCGACGCGCTTCATCGCCACCTGTCGAGCGTGGTAGCGAGGCGAGGAACCCGACTTGTACGACCCGTCGTGCTCCTCGTCGACGACGATGAGCCCCAGATCGACGACGGGGGCGAAGACGGCGCTGCGCGCGCCCACGATGAGCCGAGCCTCGCCGCGGCGGATCCGCTGCCACTCGGTCAACCGCTGCGACGGGGTGAGCCGGGAGTGCAGCACCGCGACGCTGCCGGCAAAGCGGTGACGGACCGAGTCGAGGAGCTGATGCGTGAGCGCGATCTCGGGCACGAGGTAGATAACCGTCCGGCCGGCGGCGATGGTGCGCTCGGCGGCCTGGAGGAAGACCTCGGTCTTGCCGCTGCCGGTGATCCCGTGGACGTAGTACAGGCCACCGTCGCTCGAGAAGATCGTCTGGAGCGCGGATGCCTGTTCGTCGGAGAGCTCGAGGTCGGTCTGTGCCGGCGGGACCTCGTCGCCGCCGAGCGACGGGAGACTCGTTTCGCGCCTGCCGCCGGGGATCATCGCAGCGAGCGTCTCGCCCACCGACGCGAAGTACATCCGCCGCACCCAGTCGGCGAGCTCGAGGTACGCATCGTCGAAGAGAGGTTCCGCGTTCACCACGCGCGAGATGGCCTTCACCTCGTGCACGCCCTCGGGCGGCTCGTCGCGATACCCGGTGACGAATCCGGTGACGCTTCGCCGGCCGAAGGGGACGCTCACGCGGCTGCCAACCGGTACAATGACGTCTTCAGGCGCGAGATAGGTGAACAGCCGGTCGACGGGAACGTTGCAGGCGACCTCAAGATAGCGGCCGCGTGCCGGCTCAGGCACGGCTGCCGCTTCCGCTGCCGTCGGGTGCGCCCGACGCACCCTCACCGGCGGGCAGGTCGCCCTCCCCGAGGCTGTCCACGAGCGCGCGCAACCGCTTCAGATCGTCCCACACCGGACGACGGAGGTCCTGGTTGCGCAGGACCGCGCTCGGGTGGAAGGTTGGGATGAGCGGGGCACCCTCGTAGTAGTAGGTACGACCGCGAAGCCGCGTGATCCCGGCGCTCGTGCCGATGAGGACGCCCGACGCGACGCGTCCCACCGTCAGGATGACGCGCGGGCGAATGAGCTCGATCTGCTCGCGCAGGTAGGGCAGGCACGACTCCGACTCGTGAGGACGCGGGTCGCGGTTGCCCGGCGGACGGCACTTCACGACGTTGCCTATGTAGACGTTCGTGGCCCGATCGAGGCCGATCGCCTCGAGCCACTTGTCCAGGTACTGCCCCGCTCGCCCGACGAAGGGCAGGCCGCGACGGTCCTCCTCGGCGCCGGGGCCCTCGCCGACGACCATGACCTGCGGGTCGAGCACGCCCTGCCCCGGAACCGCGTTCATGCGGCCCTCGTGGAGCGGACACCGCGTGCACGACCGGACCCGTTCCTCGAGCATCGCGAGTCTGCGCCGCCGGACGGCGAGCTCGTCGTCGCTCGCGTCCCAGTCGGGGTCGTCGACTTCGCGTTGCACGACGCGCGCTGCGAGGCCGTCGCCTGCCGCGTCGTCGCCGCGATCGCGATGGCCTCGCTCTCGTGCCTCCTCGACCCCACCGGCAGCCGTCCGCCCGTCGGCCTGCTCGGCTCGCGCATGCGCCCGGCGCTGGTGCGCCTCCTCGGCGAGCTCGACCGACTCGGGGTCGTCGCGCGGTACGCGCTCCCCGTAGCGAAGGTAGTCTTCGACACTGTTGAGAAGCCGCCAGTAGTCGGCGGCGGGCCGGCTCACTCGATTCCTCCGTACGCGTCTCCCGGATAGTCGACCCGGTGCAGCACGAGCCCGCCGGCGGGCGCCGACGGTCCGGCCGCCGCGTGGTCGCAAGCGGCGAGGCGCGCCTCCACCTCTACCGGTTCCGCGCCGATCTTGTCAAGCTCGACGAGCGTTCCGGCGATCGAGCGGACCATCCGCCAGAGGAAGGCGTTCGCCGCAATCTCCATCACGAGAAGCTCGCCACGCGGAGCGAACGAGATCGAATCCACGCGCCGCACGCGGTTCTCGCTCGGTTCGGTCGGTAGCGTGAACGTCGAGAAATCGTGCGCGCCGACGAGCGGACGCGCGAGCTTGTTCAGCCGCGCGATCACCGGGCGGTGCTTGAGCCGGGTGACACGGTGGCGCAGCGCAGGGGCGACCGAGCGCGCGCACGTCCACGCGTAGCGGTAGACCCGCCGCCGGGCGGAATAGCGCGCGTGGAAGTCGTCGTCGACCTCGCGGCTTTCGAGCACCTGCACGTCGCGTGGGAGGTACGAGTTGAGCGCGACGTATAACTCGCGAGCGGGGATCGAGTCGATGTCGGTGCGGAAGTTGATGACCTGACCGTCGGCGTGGACGCCCGAGTCGGTCCGGCCGGCGGCGGTGATCTTCACCTCGCGCCGGTGCATACGCCCGAGCGCGTCCATCACGACACCCTGTACGGTCCGCCCCTCAGCCTGTACCTGCCAGCCGTAGAAGTCGGTCCCGTCGTAGGCGACGGTGGCACGGATATTACGCATTGGCCGACGCGGATTCGGGGTCGCGGTTCTCCTCGCCAAGCTCCTTCGTGATCTCTTCGTAGACCTCGCGCGCGTTGTCGAGAATCGCGGCCGGCTTGTTCTTACTCGCCTTGCCCATTCCGAAGATCCGGGCAACGGTGCGCTTCGCGCGGCCGAGCGCGGTACGGCGCTTCCCGGGGTCCTTGCGCGGACCGTAGAGGTACTCCAGCAACCCGGTGAGGTAGAGTACACCGTCGTAGCCGTAGTTCTTGTCCAGATCCGGCCCGAGGTTCGGAGCGGCGCTGAGCGTCTCCTTGCCCGTCTGCTCGAGCGCGACCGCGTACGCGTAGAAGAAGCGGGCCTTCCGGTAGAAGATGCGCGCGAGGTAGTCGTAGTTGTCGTCAGGGCGCTTTCGGTGCAGGTCGTTCGACGTCCACGCCGCTCGCAGACAGCAGAGGCCGCGCTTGAAGGTGGGCGAGAACTCGCGCGGGAAGTGTTCGTAGCACGCTGCGGCGAGGTAGTAGCTCGCGCACCCTTCCTCGAGCCCCCGCGGTGCGGCGAAGTCGAGCGAGTCGAACAGGAGGCGCGAGTCCTCGATCCGCCGCGGCTCCTCCGAGCGCACCTTCTGAACCGTTTCCGGCGCGATCGAAGAGAAGTCCTGCTGGAAGGCCGCGTAGTAGCACGCGGGGCAGACGCTCACCGGGTAGAGCAGCGGGAAGACCTCTCCGTACTTCTGCGACGGCACGTAGGTGCGCCGCAACTCCCGGGTGAGATCGCCGGCGTTCAACCGCCCACGCCCGGTGCGGAGCTCCTCGCGGTAGAACCTCGAGTCACAGACGGGACAGGTGATGGGCGTCTTCGAGAAGAAGGTCAGATCGGCCACTATCCCTCAATAACCACCATGGCGATCGCGTTGTCAAGCTCGTGCGTCAACGAGAGGTGGATGCGCTTGCCGCCGAAACGCGCAAACGTCTCCTTTGCGCCTCCGTGGAGCAGAATCTCCGGCTTGCCCTGCGGATCGTTGACGACCTGAACCTCGCGCAGGTGGAAGTGCTGCAGCCCGGTGCCCATCGCCTTGCCGAGCGCCTCCTTCGCCGCGTAGCGAACGGCGAGCGAGGCGGCCATCGCCTTCGGTCCACGGGCCCGCGCGTCCTCCACCTCCGCCGGGTGGAAGAAGCGCTGAACCAGTCCTCTCTGGCCTACCCAATGGTTCATTCGCGCGACCTGGATCAGATCGACGCCGATTCCCAGGACCACTACGAGGCCTCCCCGTCGGACTCGGCCGCCTCGGGCTCGACCGGCTGAGTCGCCGCCTCCACGGTGATCTCCACACGCGCCGGTTCAATCCCGAGCACGAGGATTCCGCCTGGTATCTGCGGTCGCACCGGCAGCGCGTACGTTCCCGGTGCGTCGATTCCGCCCGCGTCGACGAAGAGCCCAACGCGCTCGCGGGGGACGCCTTCCAGGTCCAGCTGCTTGCCCTGGACCCGGATCGAGCCCGCGGGAACGTCCGACGCGACGACGAGATCGTCGTCGAGATCGACGACTGAAATCTCGACGCCGTCAAAGCTCGTCTGAACGATGGTCTCGACGATGAGCGCGCGGAAGTCGACGATACTGCCGCCGGGGAAGTCGACGAGCGGATCGGGCCGCGAGAGTCTGACGCGTTCGGAGAAGTCCGAAGTCCTGCTCGTCAGGCTGATCTCCTCGGTGAGGATCTGCGTGAGGTCCTCGACGCTGCTGCGTGGTCCTTCCACATCCACGGTCGTAGGAGAGACACGATAGTCGGAGAGCTCGTAACCGGGCGGCGGGAAGCCGGTGATGTTCGGGACGACCTCGAGGCTGCGAACGAGTTTCTCGTCGAGCGTAACGGTGACGCGTGCCGGTTCGACCGAGATCTCGAGCGCCTCAAGATCCGCCGCCGACCCGGTGCGTTGCACCTCCACCGGTGCGCGGAAGACGCCTTCGGTGGTGTGCTCGGTGAGATCGGCGTAGGCGATGATGTCCTCTTCGAGCACATTGAAGATCTGCGATTCGTCTCCCCGAAGCTCGACCCGGATCCGGTTCGTGTGCTCGGCTGCGGGAACGACGTCGGATGCGAGCCGTAGTTCGAGCGGGACGCTGAAGTAGCGCTCGGAGACGCTGGCGAGATCGTTGAAGAGAACGATCACGATCGCGATGCCGAGAGCGATGATCTTCGCCGGCCAGTTCTCGAGCGCGCGACGCACAATGTCACTCCGTGAGGCCAACGGCGTCCTCCTGGAGATCGGTCGGCTCCTGCAGATCGAGCAGCTCGGTCAGGCGACGGCGCGCTTCATCGACGCCGAGGTTGTAGAAGAGATTCGCGTCGTAGGCGAGCGAGACCGCACCGGACTCCTCGCTCACGATGAGCACGATCGCGTCGCTCTCCTCGGCGAGGCCGAGTGCAGCGCGGTGGCGCGTACCGAAGCTGCGGCGGATGTCCTGCTGCTCGGAGAGCGGAAGGAAGCAACCGGCGGCGACGAGCTTCCCCTCGTCGATCACGACCGCGCCGTCGTGCAGCGCGGTGTCGTGCGAGAAAATCGTCAGCAGCAGCGGCGAGCTGATCTGCGCGTCGAGGCGCGTCCCGGTCTCAACGATGTTCTTCTGCCCCACATTGCGGACGAAGACGATGAGCGCACCGCGCCTGCGGTAACTGAGGACCTCCGCCGCACTGATGACCGCGTCGAGCTCCTCGAACTCCGATCGACCCGACAGACGGAGCATCCTCCCCTGCCCGATACGCGTGAAGATCTTCCGCAGCTCGGGCTGGAAGATCACCGCGAGCGCGATGACAAGGCTCGGAGCGAGCAGATCGAGGATGGTTCGCAGCGTGTTCAGGTTGAGGAAGTATGCGATCCCGTAGGTGAGCAGCACGAGCACCGCGCCCTTGATGAGCGTCACGGCGCGCGTCTGCACGAGGACCTCGTACCCCTTGTAGATAAGGAAGGCGAGAATGAGGATGTCCAGCGCGGGCAGGATGATCGTGCGTAAGGCCCAGTAGTCGTTCAGCCAGTCCACTGCTCAGATCTCGTAGTGCCGGTGTCGAGCGGGCGTGCACGACGCACGGCACTCGCTGCGTCAGCGCCGCGTGCATCCGGGCCGACAGAATCTCCGTACCTAGAGTATCGGCACATGAGCGCCGAGCACAAGACGCGCATCTCACAAGGCGGCGTGCGTGATGTCTGCGGGTCTTCGGAAACGAAGCGGACGGTCGGGATGCGACCGGAGACGGCGGTCGAGGTACGACCGGAGACGCACGTGGGAAACGCACGTCCCCCAAAGGTGCTACTTACCCTTCTTCTTGTGACGATTCTTTCTCAGCTTCTTCTTGCGCTTGTGCGTAGAGATCTTCTTGCGCTTGCGCTTTCGTCCACATGGCACGATGGCAACTCCTGTCATTCAGCAACCGGATACGTGAGATCCGAAAGATAACGAAGGGCCCGGGGGCTGTCAAGGACGGCTCGCGGTCGTCATGGAGTCGACGAGCGCCGCGATCGCGCCGGTATCGTCCGCATCGATCTCGCGTACACCCGGCAGGTTTCGGAAGAAGGCTCGCTGTCGCTTCGCATAGCGCCTCGTGTCGCGAACGATCTCGCCTGCGATCGTCTCGTCGTCCGCCGCCGGCCGCAGCCGGCCGGCGGCGTCGAAGAACTCGCGGTAGCCGATCGCGCGCATACCGGGATCGGCCGGGCCGTATCCCGACTCGACGAGCGCTTCGACTTCGGTCCGTAAACCCGCAGCGAACATCCGGACCACCCGCTCGACGATGCGCCGCCGCACCTGCTCGGGCGGCCGCACGAGACTCACGGGAACCGCGTCGAGACGTGCCGACGACCGGCCGGTCATCGCGAAACCGGACAACGGCCGGCCGGTCTGCTCGTAGACCTCGAGCGCCCTGGTGATACGGTAGCGGTCGGTCGGCCCGACCCGCTGCGCGGACTCGGGGTCGACCTCGCGCAGGCGTTCGAAGAGCGCCTCGAGCCCCCGACGTTCGCCCTGCTCTCGCACGCGGGCGCGGACCACCGGATCCGCCGGCGGCGTTTCGGGCAGCCCCAGCAGCAGGTGTTTGAAGTAGTAACCGGTGCCGCCGGAGACCACGGGAAGGTTTCGACGCGCGAGAATGGCGTCGATCGCCGTGGTCGCGTCGGCCACGAAAGCGCCGACGTCGTAGGGCTCATCCGGTGCACGGACGTCTATGAGATGGTGCGGTGTGCGGGACCGCAGCTGCGGACCGGGCTTCGCCGTCCCGATGTCCATGCCGCGATAGACTTGCATGGAATCGGCGCTGACGATCTCGATCGGCCTGTCGGCGATCTCGTCGAGGATCGCGGTCTTCCCGACCGCCGTGGATCCGAAAAGGAGGAGGGCCGGTCTGCCGGGCAGATGCTGCTCCTCGGATCGAGGACTCAGTGCTCGGATCGAGGACTCAGTCCTCGATCCGGTACTGCACCTTCTTCGTGAGAATCTGCTTCACTGCGGTCGAGACCACCTTGCCGTCGTTTTGTTCAAGCTCTTCGTCACCGGCCATGGTGATCTGGTAGGCACGGCGGACTGCCGCGACCGTGAGCTCGTATACGTTCCCCTCGTATTCCTCGAGGAGATTCAGAGGAAGGATCATTGGCGCGTCTCCTGCTTCACCGGTGTCCCCATGAACGTACCAAAACCCTGCAAGACAGTGAAGCGGCCTACTCAGCCGGCGTCCGTCGAACTCGCGCGAGAAGGCGATGCCGGTATTGCACAGCGGGCAGAAGGTGACGGTCACCGGCGCGCCGCCGGCCGTCAGGCGCGGGGGCGAGCGCGACGATCACGAGGGCGACAACGACCCATCGGTAGTTCATGCAGCACCTCCACGGTCAAGATGCAGTCGTCTGCATATACAACCAACTGACCTCGGGCTGCTTTCGTCGTTCGCTTGAGGTCATCCTTTACGGGTTCCGGCATAGCTGGTATGTTGGGGCATGCATCACGCACTTTGGATTGGTAAGGAGGGCCGCCCATGGTAGAGGTACGCAACCTCACGAAACGCTACGGGCCCCACGTCGCCGTGGACGACGTGAGCTTCGGCGTAGCACAGGGCGAAGTCGTCGGTTTCCTCGGCCCGAACGGCGCCGGCAAGTCGACGACCATGAACATTCTAACTGGATACCTCTCGGCCACCGAGGGGGACGTCTTTATCGACGGGACCAACATCCTTGAGGAACCCGAGGCGGTCAAGCGTCGCATGGGGTACCTCCCCGAGAGTCCTCCCATCTACGGCGAGATGACGGTGCGCGAGTATCTGCGTTTCGTCTGCCGCATCAAGGAGGTCCCGGGAAACGAGATCCAGGACCGGATCGAACAAGGTCTCCATCGGGTCGGCATCGTAGAGGTCTACAATCGCCTGGTGGGCAACCTCTCGAGGGGCTACCGACAGCGGGTCGGCCTCGCGCAGGCGCTCATGGGTAACCCCGACATCCTCATCCTCGACGAGCCTACCGCCGGGCTCGACCCGAAGCAGATCATCGAGATCCGAGACCTCATCCGGGGGCTCGGGAGCGATCACACGGTGATCCTGAGCTCGCACATCCTTCCGGAAGTCAGTGAGATCTGCAAGCGCGTCATGATCATCAACGACGGCCGCATCGTCGCCGACGGCGACCCGGCGACGATCGGGAGCGAGCTCTTCGACGCGAGCCAGATCGTCGTGACCGCCGCGGCCGACGAATCGGCGACGAGGAGCACGGTATCCGGGATCCCCGGCGTCACGCGCGTGGAGATCCTCCCCTCGGCGGAGAGCGGGACGACGGAGATGCTCGTGGAGAGCGAGAAGGACAAGGATCTGCGTCGCGACATCTTCGAGGCGTTCAGTAAGGCGAACGTGCCGCTCATCGGGTTGCGCGTGAAGAACGCGACGCTCGAAGAGATCTTCCTCGAGCTCACGAGTGGCGTGACGGAGGTGGCCTCATGACTGCTATATTGACGCGGGAGCTCCGCACTTACTTCCAGACGCCCATCGGCTACATCTTCATGGGCCTGTTTCTACTCGTATCCGGGTTCTTCTTCACCTTCGGGAACCTGATGTCGGGCAGCTCGTACTTCACCTCGTTTCTGCAGAGCATTCTCTTTCTCTACCTCTTCGCGGTCCCGCTTCTGACGATGCGGCTGATCAGCGAGGAGCGCAGGCAGCGCACCGATCAGCTCCTGCTGACGAGCCCCATCACGGTTACCGACATCGTCCTGGGCAAATTCTTCGCCGCTTTCATCGTCTACCTGCTCACGCTCGTGGTCACCGGGCTCTACGCGATCGTCGTGGGTATCTTCGGCGATCTTGCGGTCTGGCAGACGGTAGGCGGGTACATCGGCTTCGCGCTGCTCGGCGCGTCGTTCATCTCGGTGGGCGTCCTCGTCTCCGCGGTGAGCGAGAACCAGGTCAGCTCCGCCTTCTTCACCTTCTTCGCGCTGCTTCTGATCTGGTTCCTGAACCTCGTCAAGTCCGTCGCTCCCACGGACCCCGTGTCGAGCACCATCTTCGCCGCGGCGATCGTTATCGGTCTCGCCGGGTTCTTCTTCGCGAACACCCGGAGCTGGATCACCGCCGGCGCGGTCACACTCGCCGGCGCGGCGACCATCGTCGTGCTGCACCTGGTTCAGCCGGACGTCTTCAACGGACTCATCGTCGAGGTCCTCGACTGGTTCAGCCTGCTCGAGCGCTTCGAAGCCTTCACGCTGGGCGTGATCGAACTGGAGGAACTCGTGTTCTACCTGAGCTTCACATCGATCTTCCTCTTCGTGACGGTGCGCATGATCGAGAAGCGGCGCTGGGCGTAGGAGGTAACCATGGGCAATTTCTTCAAGGACATACTCTCGAATCCCAAGGTGAAGTACGGCGGCTACGCCGGTATCATCACCTTCGTCATCGTCGTCGCCGTCCTCGTGCTGAACGTGCTCGTCCAGCAGCTCGGCTGGCAGATCGACATGACTGAGACATCGGTCTATACCCTGAGCGAGCAGACGCGCGACATCCTGAACGAGCTCGACGAGGACGTGACCATCTACGTGCTCGCCGAGCGCAACCAGGAAGACCAGCGCATCATGGAGGCGCTCGAGCGGTACGAGCAGGCGTCCGGCCGCATCAGCCTCGAGACGGTCGACGCCGAGCAGAACCCCGGCTTCGTCTCCCGCTTCGATCCGGAGGGCGAGGGGCTGGGAAACGGAAGCGTCATCGTCGCGACGGAGGACAACTTTCGCGCGATTCAGAACGTCGACCTCTTCAGCATCGACAACCGCAACCCCCGTTCGCCGCAGATCCTCGGGCTCAACGTAGAGCAGCGGATCACCAACGCGCTCATCTTCGTCGCCACCGGCCGCACACCGGTCGTCTACCAGACGCAGGGGCACGGAGAGCTCGAACTCTCCAGCGGCGGGGCTTTCGGACGGCTCGGCGAGCAGTTCCGGAACGCGAACCTCGAGTTGCGCACGGTCAACCTCGCGACTGCTTCGCAGGTGCCGGAGGACGGTTCGATCGTAGCGATCGTACGACCGCGTGACGATTTCTCGGCCGAAGAGGTCGACAAGCTCGCCGAGTTCCTCGACGACGGCGGCAAACTCTTCCTCGCCGTCGAGCTCGCCGCCGGAGAGCTGCCGAACATCGCGCAGATGCTCGAACGCTACGGGATCGGGATCCCGGCGGCGGTCGTCGTTGAACCGGACCGCAACTATAACGCCGGCCAGCCGCTGCAGCTCGCACCGGTAATCGAGGAGACCGACATCACGACCCCGCTCATCGAGGCGGACTACCGGGTGGTAACCCCGATCGCGAGGCCGGTGCTCGAGCTCGAGACGAGGCCCCGCGGCGTCACCTACGAGGCGCTGCTGAGCACGTCTGAGGAGAGCTTCTACCGCACACAGCTCGACATAGAGACGGCGGAAATGACGCCGGACGACATCCCCGGCCCGGTTCCGGTCGCCGCGACCGCGATCGAGCGTGAGTTCACGACGAGCGAGGAGATCTCGCGGATCGTCGTGGTGGGCGACGTCGACTTCATATCGCTCATCGACCAGGTGAACGGCAACCTCGACTTCATGATGAACGCCTTCGGCTGGCTCGAGCAGCAGGAGCAGACGCTCTCCATCAGGCCCAAGACCACTATGCAGTTCCCCATGCAGCTCTCGGGGATGCAGCAGCTGATCTTCGGCGGCCTGTTCGTCGTCGTCATCCCGCTCGCGATCCTCGTTGCCGGCCTCGTGACGTGGCTGCGGAGGCGGCACCTGTGAAGCGCTGGATACGACTGGCAGCCGTCGTCGGGGCAATTGCGGCGATGGTCGTTGCGCTCGTCGTCCTGCGGTCGCAGGACCCCGACGCGTCGAGCGAGGAGCCTACCCCCTCGCTCGACGAGGACTCCGAGCGCGTCACGCTCCTTCAGAACGACCGGGACGCGATCGAGCGGATCGCGATTGACGGCGATGAGACCGATCTCACGATCGAGCGCGTGAGCGACGGTGAGTTTCGCCCGGTCTACGAGCACGACGTGGACTTCGACCGCTCGCGGGTCGACCGCGTCGTCTCGCAGGCGGCCTCGATGACGAGCAGGCGCGTGATCGGTGAGGTCGACGACCTCTCCGAGTACGGCCTCGATGAGCCGAGCGCTACGATTACGGTCGAACGCTCGGACGGCGAGCGCCAACGCATCGCCGTCGGATCGATGACCCCGGCTCGCGACGCGTACTACGTCATGCGCCCGGACGACGGGACCGTCTACACGGTATTCGACAGCTGGGTCCGGCCGTTCTTCACCACGCTCGACGCCATGCGCGTCCGTTCGATCCCGCAAGTCGACTTCCAGGCGCTCGAGCGTATCGTGATCGAGACGCTCGAGGGGCGAACGATCCGCACCGAGCTCGTCCCCGAATCGGAAGAGGATCCGGAGCTCGGCTTTTCGCGATTCGCGGTCTACGAACCGTTCTCACGACGCTTCCAGGCGAACACGAACTGGTTCGAGGAGCTCCAGGAAGCCCTGGAGAGCCTGCAGATCGGGACCTTCGTCGACGACGCGCCGGACGATCTCGCCGAGTACGGGCTCGCGCCGCCGCGGGCCCGGGTGCTGATCGAGGACGAGGAGACCACTCTGGAGGTGCTCGTCGGCGCCGAAACCGAGGGCGGGCGATTCGCCACCTTCCCGGATGCGCAGAGCGTGTTCGTGCTCTCGGGTATCGAGCCCATCGTCGACGTCCGCGCGTACGACACGATCAGCCCGTTCGCGCTCATCGTCAACATCGACCTGCTGGACACCTTCGTCGTCGAGACCGGCGATCAGACCTTCACCGGCCGAATCGAACGCACACCCGTCGACGATCCGGAGACCGAGGAAGAAGAGTTCGACGAAGCGTACTTCCTGAACGACCGGCAGATCGACGAGGACACGTTCAAGGACCTCTACCAGTGGGCAATCGGACTCCAGCTCGACGCGGAGATCGCAGCCGACGAGATCCCGACGACCGACGAGCTCGCCGCGCGCGAACCGATCGTCTCGATCACATACAACCTCACCGACGATCACGGCCCGCTCAGCGTCTCCTTCGTCCCGCAGAACGCGAACTTCGCCGCCGTCGTACGCGACGGCCGCGCGGAGTTCCTCATAGCGCGCACGAAGCTCCGGCGACTCGTGCGCGCGTTCGAGCGCGCGGTCGACGAGCTGTAGCTCGGGCAGTCGAAGAGCGAACGGTATGGGGCCGAGCGGCCCTCAGCGAGACGCGCCGTCCGGCCGGGCGGCGCGTTTTTTTTCGGCCGCGTCGATGATCAGATCGACCTCCTGCTCCGGCGTCGTCTCGGTGGTGTCGATGACGAGATCGGCGAAGGAGAAGTCGTCGTTGTCGATGCCGTAGAGCCTCAGGTAGCGGTCGTGGTCGCGCTGGTCGCGCTCGACGGTCTGCGTGAACACTGTCTCGTAGCTCGAGGGCTTCTCACCGCTGTCGATGTTGCGCTTCTGGATACGCCTCGCCCGCACCTCCGGCGGCGCATCGAGGTAAACGCGCAGGTCCGCGTCGTCGAGGATCCAGATGGCAAGGCGCGACCCGAGGACGGTATCGCCGTCGTGCGCCATCTCCACCTGCGTGCGGTCGAGGCGAATGTCCCAGCGGCTGTCGTGCTCCGCCATCTCGCACAACCGTTCGAATGAGACGCCCTCCTCGCGGGCCATGTCCTTGAACGTGTAGTTGACCCGACGGTACCCGAGCCGCTCGGCTACGCGCCTGGTTACCGTCGAGTTCCCGCATCCGCTCTTCCCCGAGATGGCGATCTTCAAGCTCTACTCCACGTTACGCAGCTGTTCGCGGACGTTTTCCAGCGCGTCCTTCGCCTCCACCACCTGCTCGCTGATCGCGAGCACGGTGCTCTTCGCCCCGATCGTGTTGATCTCCCGGTGCATCTCCTGGCAGAGAAAGTCGAGCTTCTTGCCCAGCGCCCCGGAGGCGGACATGGCCGAGCGAAACGAATCGAGGTGCGCAGCGAGGCGAACAATCTCCTCGTTGATACTGAAGCGCGTCAACTGCACCGCGACTTCGGCGAGCATCCTGCCCTCCTCCACCACGTCGCCCACGACCTCGCGGAAGCGATCGGTGAGATTGCGACGCACCCCCTCTTCGATCTCGCCGGCGTGCTCGCGCACCGCGGCGAGCGCCGCTTCCACGCGGGAGAGTTGCGTGCCGATGTCGGTCTGCAGCCGCTCGCCCTCCGCCCGGCGAGTGTCTGTGAAGGCCTCGATCGCCTCGTCGAGAATCGGACGCACCAGCTCCCAGTACCGATCGCGGTCGACGGCGCGCTCGCTCTTGATGATACCCTCGAAGGCGAGCAGGTGTTCGAGGCGCACCGGCTCCTCGACGCCCGCCTGCTCGCGCAGCTCTTCGAGCGCTCTCGCGTACCCCGCGAGCGCGAAGCGGTCCACGTAGACCGCAAGGTCCTCCTGCAGCTCGCGGACGCGGACGAGTACGTCGACCCTTCCGCGGGCGGCGGCCGCGCTGACGCGCTCGCGGACCTCCGGCTCGAGCGGGCTCAGGCTGCCGGGCAGCGAGATGTTCACGTCGAGGTACCGGTTGTTCACCGACTTCACCTCCACGGTCGCCTGCACGCGATCGTCGCTGCGCTCTGCGAACCCGTAGCCGGTCATGCTGGTCACGGGGACACCCCCTCCGCCCGGCGCTCGAGCACACCCGGACCGAGCCGCCAGTTGCTTCCCGCGCCCATCGTCACGAAGAGGTCTCCGGGCACGAGGACACGCTCGAGCAGCGGCAGCGCGTCGAGCACGTCGGGCACGTAGTATACCGGCTCGGTGTAGCGCTCGGCGGCGTCGGCGAGCGTCCGCCCGTCAATATCGCCAGGGTTGTCCTCACGCGCCGACGCGTAGATCTCGTGGAGGACGAGCACATCCGCGGCCGAAAGCGCGAGCGCGAACTCGTCGAGCAGCGCGCGCGTGCGCGAATAGGTGTGCGACATGAAGCTCACCACGATGCGACGGCCGGGATAGAAGGCCCGAAGGCCGGCGAGCGTCACGGCGATTGCGGTGGGGTGATGGGCGTAGTCGTCGAGCACCAGCACCCCTTCGGCCTCGCCCACGATCTCGCTGCGCCGGCGGGTTCCGTGGAACCCGGCGATCGCTTCGCCTGCCCCGGCGAGGAGCTCGCCTTCGGGGACGGGAGTCGGCAGCCGGCCGTTCACCCAGCGCGTGACGAGCAGCGCGGCGGCGGCGTTGAGCGCGTTGTGGTCGCCGGGCACGTGCAACTCGAACGGATGCCCGCCGATCGTGCACGCGAGCGAGCCGGCGCGCCGGCCCGTGATCGCCACGGCGCCGGAGCCGTCGGCGGAGAGTCCGTACGGCACGAGCTCGAGGTCGCGCCGCGAGGCGCGCGCGCGTTCTGCCACGCGCGTCGCGCCTGGGTCGTCGGCGCAGTAGACCAGCGTGCCGGACTCGGCGAGCCGTTCGGCGAACTCGACGAATGCGTCCTCGACGTCCGCCGCGTCGGCGAAGTAGTCGAGATGGTCGGCTTCCACGCTCGTCACGACGACGAGGCGGGGCGAGAAGCTCAGGAAGTTGCGTCGGTACTCGCAGGTCTCGGCGACGAAGAAGTCGCTCCCCTGCACGAGCGTCGCGCGGCCGCCGACGTCGGGGAGCGCACTTCCGGCGAGTACCGTCCCCGGGAGGTCGAGTCGCTGCGCGATGCAGGCGACGAGCGCGGTGGTCGTGGTCTTGCCGTGGACGCCGGCGATTCCGACCGACGCCTGTCTGCGCGAGAGCTCGCCGAGCGCTTCGGTGTAGCTCGTGACCGGAAGGCCGAGCCGCTCGGCCTCGACGAGCTCCGCATGCGAGCCGCGCTCGTAGGCCGCGGAGTGAATCACAACCTGCGGTGAGGGCGTTTCGTCTCGCAGATTGGCGGCCGCGAACCCCTCGTGGCAGCGAATCCCGGCGTTCGCGAGAAGCTCGTCGGTATAGAAGCGCTCGCTCACGTCGGAGCCCGTTACGTGCGCGCCGCTCGCGACGAGGATCTCCGCGAGCGCGGCCATGCCGGTTCCCTTGATGCCGACCATGTAGACGTGGAGACCATCGAGGTGTGCGGGAAGGACCGCGTCGCCCATGGGGCCATCATAGTGGATTCGCATGAGTTGGCAAAGTTCAGTCGTTCTTGGGCAGGTAGATGCTCGGTTGCGCCTTGCCGAACCCGCTGTCCCAGACGTGCGCCTCGGCCTCGTCGTAGAGATCCGACAGCGGCTGCGGGTCGGGCACGTAGTCGCGCGAGATGCCGGGGCTCAGCTCGCAACGCCAGGCGTACTTCTCGTGCTCGTCCTCTACCTGGATGCGCTTGCGGATGAAGTAGCGCGGCTTCTGGCCCTTCTGGTCGACGAGCACCCCGAAGGCACCCTTTCCCACGTAGACGACGCGCTCGTTCTCTGCGAGCTCTTCCTGCTCTTCGAGCCGTTTGATCACCGAGTCGAAGTTCGCAGGCTTGCCCGTCTCCGGATCGGTCACGGCGGTGAGGATGTCCGAAATGGGCTCGCCGGAAATGGGATCCGCCTCGTACTCGCGTCGGGGGACCGGCGGCGGCATGAAGTGCTTCTCCGGATCGAAGGGAGCCTTCTGCTGCTGCTGCTTCTGAGGCTTCTGGTTCTGGTTGTTCTGCTGCTGCCTATTCTGGTTTCGGCCGACCCGTCGCCGGGAGCGTCCCTTACCGCCTCGTCGTCCCACCTTGCTGATCCTTCCCGTGCCGGGGTACCTTCCAAGAATACCAATGCCGCCCGATCATAATCAAGACGACAACCGTTCGCTCCTCCACCGGCTTCGCCGCGGGGGCCGGATCGTGCTCGCGACCCCGGTATGGCTCTACCAGAAGATCGTCTCGCCCGCGCTCCCCCCGCACTGCATCTACTCGCCCACCTGCTCGCAGTACACGCGGGAGGCTATCATGCGACACGGCGTGCTCGGCGCGCTCGCAGGTCTGATGCGGCTCTTCCGCTGCGTAGGGGGGCTCTACACCGGCGGCGAAGACCCGGTTCCCGAGCGTATCACCCTATCCTACCTGTTCGGCAGCTACCGCACCTTCTTTCGGAGTCGCAAGCGGTAGGCCTTTACACATCGCGGTCGGTGATTGTATTCATTGGAGCAGCTTCAGGAAGGTATATGGCAGCAAAGAAACTTGTCATCGTCGAATCGCCGACCAAGGCCCGTACCATCAAGCGCTTCCTCGGACCGGAATACCACGTGGAGGCGAGCATCGGTCACATCAGGGACCTTCCCCAGCGCGCCGCCGACATACCCAGGAAGTTCAAGGAACTCGACTGGGCTCGGCTCGGCATCGACGTCGACCACGACTTCTCCCCGCTCTACATCACACCGCGCGACAAGATCAAGATCGTGCGGGAGCTGAAGGACCGCCTCAAGCAGGCCGATGAGGTCCTGCTCGCCACCGACGAGGACCGCGAGGGTGAGAGCATCTCCTGGCACCTCGTGGAGGTCTTGAAGCCGAAGGTCCCGGTGCGACGGATGGTCTTCCACGAGATCACTCGCTCGGCCATCGAGCACGCGCTCGAGAACGAGCGAGATATTGACATGAACCTGGTAAACGCGCAGGAGACCCGGCGCATCCTCGACAGACTCTACGGCTACACCCTCTCGCCGCTCATCTGGAAGAAGATCGCCTACGGGTTGTCCGCCGGACGCGTGCAGTCGCCCGGCCTGCGCCTCATCGTCGAGCGAGAGCGCGAGCGCATCGCGTTCAACAAAGCGGTCTACTGGGACCTGAGGGCAAGCCTCAGGCGCGAAGAGGACACGCCGGCGACCACGTTCGAGGCGCGCCTCGAGTCGGTCGACGGCAAGCGCGTCGCGAGCGGCAGGGACTTCGACACCCTCGAAGGGAGCCTGCTCGCCGACCGCGATGTCGTGGTGATCGATGAGGAGCGCGCGAAGAAGCTCGCCACCGAGCTGGAGGCGCACGCGTGGACCGTTTCCTCGCTGACCGAGAAGCAGTTCTCCTCGCGGCCGGCGCCCCCATTCATCACGTCGAGCCTGCAGCAGGAGGGCAACCGGAAGCTGCGCCTCTCCGCCCGCGAGACGATGCGCACCGCGCAGCGGCTCTACGAGCAGGGGTTCATCACCTACATGCGAACCGACTCGCCGGCGCTCTCGCAGGAGGGTCTCACCGGCGCGAGATCGAGCGTGAAGGAGCTCTACGGGCAGGAATACCTCTCCCCGCGACAGTTCACCTCCAGCAGCCGCGAAGCGCAGGAAGCGCACGAGGCGATCCGTCCGTCGGGCGAGAGCTTCGTCCACCCGGACGACACCGGGCTCGAGGGGCGTGAGAAGGCGCTCTACGAGCTCATCTGGAAACGAACTCTCGCGTGTCAGATGGCCGACGCGCGCAAGTCGTCGGTCACCGCGAAGATCTCCGTGGGCGAGGCGGTCTTCACGGCCACCGGGACGCGCATCCTCTTTCCCGGCTACATCCGCGTCTACGTGGAGGGCAAGGACGACCCGGAGGCCGCGCTCGACGACAAGGAGACGTTCCTCCCGCACCTCACCGAGGGGCAGGAGCTCGTAGTCGCCGCGCTCGAGAGCGTCTATCACGAGACGAAACCACCCGCGCGCTACACCGAGGCGAGCCTCGTGCAGCGGCTCGAGCGCGAGGGGATCGGGCGCCCGTCCACCTACGCCTCGATCATCAGCGTGCTCTTCGAGCGGGGCTACATACGCAAGCAGGGCAACGCGCTCGTGCCCACCTACACCGGGTACGCGGTGATGCAGTTCCTCGAGAATCATTTTCCCTACCTCATCGAGTACAGCTTCACCTCGCAGATGGAGAGCGCGCTCGACGAGATCTCCTTCGGCGAGCGCGACCGGCTGGACTACCTCCACGAGTTCTACCGCGGCGAGGAGGGGCTGAAGACGAGGGTCGACGAACGCGAGTCGAGCATCGATCCCTCCGAGTGCCGCACCGTCTCGCTGCCTCAGCTCGAGTCGGTCCCGGACATCAAGATCGGGAAGTTCGGGCCGTACATCGTGCAGAAGATCGACGGCAAGGAGATCCACGCGTCCATCCCTGAAGAGATCGCCCCGGCGGATCTCACCGAGGAGGACGTGCAGGAGATCATCGAGATCCAGAAGAACGGCCCGGTTCCCATCGGGTACCATCCGGAGACCGGGCAGCCGATCTACTCGCTCGTCGGGCGCTACGGGCCGTATCTGCAGCTCGGCGAGAAGACCGACGAGAACCCGAAGCCGAAGCGCGCCTCGCTGCCCAGGGAGATCTCACCGCGCGAGGTCACCGTGGAAGACGCGGTGCGACTACTCAGCCTGCCCCGAACGCTCGGCGTCCACCCGGAAACGGGCAAGGAGATTGTCGCGAACAACGGCAGATTCGGGCCGTACATCGTGCACGACGGGGACTTCCGAAGCCTCAAGGGCGAGGACAACGCGTACGACATTGAGCTGCCGCGCGCGCTCGAAATCCTCGCGCAGCCGAAGCGCGGCCGTGGTGGGTCGAAGGTGCTGAAAGACCTGGGGAAAGACCCCGCATCGGGCAAGAAGGTCGCGGTGCACGACGGGCGCTACGGGCCCTACATCAAGGTCGGCAGCAAGAACATCACGCTTCCGGAGGAGAAGCGCAGCGAGGAAGAGATCGAGAATATCGACGTGGAAACCGCGATGATGATCGCAAAGGCGTCCGGGAAGCTGTAGCTGAGGTCCGGCGACCGTTCGCGCGACGCCGCTCAAGTCCGCACCGCGCACTCACAAAAAAAAGGGGAGACCCTCGGGACTCCCTTTTCTCGTCGGTGCCGTCCGCCCGGGACGAGGCTCAGCTGACGTCCTTCAGGCGAAGATCGTTCTTCTTGAGGTAGTTCAACAGTCCGACCTTGCTGATCGATCGCAGCGCGCGGGTCGACAGCCGGAGACGGACGTATCGGCCCAGCTCGGGCACGAAGATCCGCTTCTTCTGAATGTTCGGCAGTTGCTTCCGGCGGGTCTTGTTGTGCGCGTGCGAGACGTTGTTGCCTGCAAGCGGCTTCTTGCCGGTAATGATGCATTTCCTGGACATAGCTACTCCTGCTGTGACCCGTAAGATATATCGAAGCGCGTACCGCCCCGTCAACCCCTGTCGAGGTTTTCGTGCACGAGCAGCTCGCTCGGACGAGCGGTGCCGGGGCGCGCGTACCACTCATCTGCGAGCATGACCATGTGGATATGGTCCTCCCACCGGCCCTGGATCCGCAGGTAGTCACGCGCGCGTCCTTCCTCCCGGAAGCCGAGCGTGTCGAGCAGACCGCGCGAAGCCACGTTCACCGGCATGACGTTCGCCTCAACGCGGTGCATCCGCGCCGCTGAGAAGGCGTAGTCGAGAACCGCGACCAGCGCCTCGCTCATGTACCCGCGCCGGGTGTACCGCGCGTCCATCTTGTAGCCGAGAAAGCAGCTCTGGAACGAGCCACGCACGATCGCCGAAAGCGTCACCGAACCGATGACCTCGGGCCCCCGCCACCGGATCGCACGGCGGTGACCGCTCCCCTGGCGCAGCAGCAGCCAGAGATGCAGCATCGCGTCCGAGCGGCGCTCAGCGGAGAGGATCCGCCGCTGTGCCGCCGCCTCGAAGTAGCGCGCATCCCGATGCGGTTCCCACGGCCGGTGGAAGTCCCAGTTCTCCCGGTAGAAGCGCGCAACGTGCCCGGCTGCCCTCGGCGGCAGGTCGCGAAGGATGAGTCGCTCGGTACGAAGCGTGACGCCCTTCATGCCCCGCGATCGTACCACGAAACCGCGGCCCACGTAGCCACGATCGCCGCGGTCTCACTCCGGAGCACACGCCTTCCCAGCGTCGTGGCGACGAAGCCGCGCCCGGCGAGCACGTCGAGCTCCCGCGCGGTCCAGCCCCGTTCAGAGCCCACCGCGAGGACCACCGGCGTGGTGGCCTCGACCTCGCCGAGCGCGCGGGCGATCGTCACCGCGAACCGCGCGGCCGGCCGCCCGTCGCCGTCGGCGGCGCTCGGAGAGGAGTTGCCGTCCTGCACCTTGCGATCGCGAGGATCGTCGTCGTGAAGGACGAGCCGGCGTGGCTTCCGGCGGCTCCGCTTTGCTCCGCCGCCGGCGGCCCCCCCGCCGGCGGCCGCGTCGGCGACGATGGAATCGGCCGCTGCGGCCGCCTCGCGCAACGATCCGGCGCGCCGAACGTCGGGCAGGAGCGTCGTGCCGCCCTGCGCCGCGCCGTCGAGCAGGGGCGTGCGCACATCGGCCCAGAGACTCGACTCGTAGTAGCTCTTCTCTCCCAGGTCGGTGTGCGTCACGACGACGCCGGCCGGTCCGATCGCGGTCAGATCGCGGAGGAGACGGCGCAGTACGATGGGTCGCGGATGGCCAAGGACGAGGCAGACCGGCGGAAGGGCCGCCGGCTCCCGGCGAGGCTCGAAGTCGAGCTCGTAGCGTCCGGCGGCGTCGGAAACGATGCGCGCGACCCCGATCGGGCCGCCGACTTCGCCGGCTCGCAGCTCGTCTCCGGCGCTCAGACGGAGAACCTTGCGGATGTGGCGCGCGCGAGGGTCACGACGGTCAAGGACGCTCTCGCCCGGCTCAAGCAGGAGAAGATTCACGGGGGAAGCGGGTCGTGGAGAAATAGCGGCCAACCTGGTCGAGCGGAATAGGCCCCACCCCCAGCAGGTTCTGGAGAAGCAGACCGTCAATGCTCGACAGGATGATCCGCGAGAGAGTTTCAAAGTCGGTGTCCTCGGGCATGATGAGGCGCAGCCCCTGGCCGATGAGCTCGAGCCAGCGATCGTACTCCTGCGTGAAGCGGACGCGCAACGATTCGTGGTTGCCGCTGAGCGCCTCCTGGATGAGGTAGAAGTGGATGTACCCGCGCGTCTCGGACCTGAGAATCGTCTCCACGACCATCCGCAGTACGCGTTCGGCACCCTGCTCGCGGCCCTGTCCTTCGACCCACGAGATGATCGCGTTCGTGATATGCTCCATGTGCCTGACGCTGATGTCGAAGATCAGGTCGCCCTTGCTGGAGTAGTAGTAGTAGAGCGTTCCCTTGCTGATGCCGACCTCGTCGGCGATGTCTGCAAGGCTCGTGTTGGCGACTCCCTTCTCGATAATCAGCTTGGCCGCGGCCTGGATGATCTTCTCGCGATTGCTGCGCGACCTGCGCGCGGTTTCCTTCATGATCCCCGCTACCTCGGGAGGAGTATCACCGGGCGGTTCGTCCGATGTCAACCGGCCGCCGACCGACACGATTCGAGTGACACCGTGCCGTCGGAGGCGACATGAAGGAAGAGATACGGAGGCCACATGACACGACGGCTCTACCTCGGACGCGACAAGAGGATCGCGGGCGTGTGCAGCGGAATTGCCGACTACTTCGCGGTCGACGCGACGGTGGTCCGCATCGCGTGGGTGATCTTCATCCTCGCCGGCGGAAGCGGCATTCTCGCCTACATCGTCGCCATGGTGCTCATGCCGGAACGACCGGACCATATTGACGACCTGTAGACGACATCGGCTACAATGGCCGGGATGCGGCGAAGCGAGATCAACGGCTATATCGGCGAGGCGAAGGAGTTCTTCGCTTCGATGAACTTCCATCTTCCGCCCTGGGCCGACTGGACCCCGACCGAGTGGACGCAACGACGCGAGCAAACGTCCCGCATCGTAAGGCACGGGCTCGGCTGGGACGTCACCGACTTCGGCGGGGGTCCGTTCGAGGAGCGCGGGCTCCTGCTCTTCGCGCTGCGCAACGGCGACCCCGGCGATCCGATCAGGCCCTACGCTGAGAAGATCATGGTCGTGCGCGAGAACCAGGAGACGCCGTTCCACTTTCACTGGAACAAGACCGAAGACATCATCAATCGCGGCGGCGGTCGACTGGTACTCGAGCTCTACGGCGCCACCGACGACGACGAGTTCTCCGACGAGCCGGTCACGGTTCTCGTCGACGCGATCGAGCACACGGTCGAACCGGGCGGCACCGTCGTCCTCGAGCCGGGCGAGAGCATCACGCTCGTCCCGCGCCTCTACCACCGCTTCTACGGCGAGCCGGGCAAGGGGCTCGTGCTCACCGGCGAGGTGAGCAAGGTCAACGACGATGAGAACGACAATCGGTTCAAGACCCCGTTGGGCAGATACCCGGAGATCGACGAGGACGAACAGCCGCTGCACCTGCTCGTCTCCGACTACGAACGGTACCTGGGCCCATGACGCGCGCGGCACGAGCGGTGCTTGGCCCATGACGCGCGCGGCACGAGCGGTACTCGCCGGCCTGCTCGCGCTCGCCACGGTCACCTCGTGGGCCCAGAGCGACGAAGCATCCCCGCGGTCGCTGCCGACGGGGGTGCGTGCGGGCGATAGGCGCGTCGACGGCGACCACCGGCGAAGCGCCCGCATCGTGCCGGCCGAGCGGGAGCTGGCGGTCATCTTCGAGCAGGACGGAACCCGCCCGGTGACCGACCTCACCCTCGACGAGGTCGGTCGGATCCTCGACCTGCGCTCGGTCGCGAAACAGCAGCACGACTTCGTTGAGCGCGCCGTGGTTCGCTCGTTCCTCGCGCCCGGGCTCGGCCACGCCACGAGCGGCGCGCGGCGCGCGGCCGCCGTCTTCGCCACAGCAGCCGTGGTCGTGGACCTCGCCACCGTGGCGGCGACCTCCTGGCTGCTCCCCCCTGCGGTGCAGCACCGTAACCTCAACTACCTGCAGAGCAGCTTCGAGGTCATTGAAGGCCGATGGAAGTCGATCTCGCCCGCAGAGCTCATCCCGGCGGTCGCCGCGACGCTCACCGGCGGACTGCTGAGTCTCACCGTCCGTCTGTTCGCGGCTCGCGACGCCGAGTCGACCGCGCTCGAAGCAATCGAAACGGGCACGGTTCGGTTCGAACCGGTGCCGCTCGGAGGCGTGGCCAGATAGCCGTGCCTTGAACACGCTGCCTGTTCAGGCGCCCGACCGCCGCGTGGAAGCGAACCCGGCCCGGGCGGCCACCAGGGCACGGCGCCGGCCCCGCGCTACCCCATCGTGCTCCAGACCTCGAGCTTGCTCTTCACGCGGCGGATGACCTCGTTCGTGAAATCGCTCGTCGTAGCTGTACCGCTGAGGTCGGAGGTGCGGTGTCCGTCGAAGACCGCCTCGAGCGTCGCCTCGTAGATGGCGCGGCTGACCCGGCGCGGCTCGGCATCGTCGAGATTCGCGAGCATCCCCGCCGCGGCGAGGATCATCGCCATGGGGTTCGCGACGTTCTTTCCCTCGAGCGTCGGTGCGGTGCCGTGCGGCGCCTCGGCCATCACCCGCTGTACCCTGCCTTCGTCGTCGAGCGAGATGACCATCGACTCCGAACCGGCGATCGACCCGAACATCTGGAGCACCATATCCGAGAGCAGATCGCCGTCGCGGTTGAGCGAGGGAATGACGAGCGGGTCGCCGCTGGTGGCGAGCAGAAGCGCGAAGGTCGCATCGATGAGCTGCGGCTCGTAGCGCACGTCGGTGTACTCGGCCGCTGCGGTGTCGAGCTCCTCCTTGAACATGCCTTCGTAGACCGGACTGACGGTAAACTTCGGCCCGCCGAAGACCTTCGCGCCGACCCGCCGGGCGTGGATGAACGCGTAGCGCGCTACCGCGCGGCACACGCCCCGCGAGATCCTCTCAGTGCGAAACGCCGTCTCCTCCTCGCCCGCACCCTCGCGCCACTCCTTCGCCCCGTAGGCGTCGTCGCGCGCCATGCGAACGACGCTGATCGGCGAGTAGACGCCGCCGATCGGCCGCACCCCCGGGATGCGACGCCCGGTACGCAGGATGACCTGCGCGTCGATCTCCTCGCGAAGGATCCGGTTGGGGCTGCCCACGTCGTCGGAGCCCTGCGGCGTGATCGTCGCCGCCTTGAGCGAGATGCGGTGCTCGCGGATCGCCGCGCCGGCCTCGTAGACGACCCGGTTCCTCGTCTCGCGCCGATGGGCGAGGCTGAGGTCGAAGCGCACCGGTTCGAGCTCGAGGCCGATCACGCTCGGCTCGAGCACACGCAGCGCCTCGTCGAGCAGCTCCTGCCCGGTCTGGTCACCGTTGAGTACGACGAATGAAACTGCCATGAAGAGCTCCTACTGCAGGACTTCGCGCATGAACGATCCGAGAAGCTCGGTGTCGAAGGCCGAGGGATGGTCGAAGTTGAACCCGGTGATGTTGACGTTCGACACGTGCTCCCGGACTCCGCGGCGCCTACCCGCTCGCGCTTTCGAGCGCCCGGTCGAGGTCGGCGATGATGTCGTCTACGTGCTCGATGCCGATCGACAACCGGATGAGCTCCGGCTGGAGCCCGGCGGACTCCTGCGCCGCTTCGTCGAGCTGCGAGTGCGTCGTGCTCGCAGGGTGGATCGCGAGGCTCTTCGCGTCGCCGACGTTGGCGACGTGGCTGAAGAGATCGACCGCGTTGATGAAGCGCTCGCCGGCCGAGCGTCCTCCCTTGATCCCGAAGACGACCATTCCGCCGAAGCCTTGCGTCAGGTACTTCTTCGCGTTCTCGTGCGTCGGGTGGCTCGGCAGCCCCGGGTAGCGGACCCACTCGACCCGGGGGTGCGACTCGAGGTGCCGTGCGACCTCGAGCGCGTTCTGCGAGTGGCGCTCCATGCGAAGCGCGAGCGTCTCGACGCCCTGGAGGAACATCCACGCGTTGTCCGGAGATATCGCCGATCCGAGGTTTCTCAGCGGCACGGTCCTCATGCGCAGGATGTACCCCACCGCGTTGAGATCGCCAAGATCGTGCGCAAAGCGGATGCCGTGGTAGCTCGGCTCGGGCTCGTTCATCGAGCGGAACGGGCCGGCGCTCCAGTCGAACCGCCCCGCGTCGACGACGATCCCGCCGATCCCCGTACCGTGCCCGCCGATCCACTTCGTCAGCGAGTGGCAGACGACGTCGGCGCCGTGCTCGATCGGGCGCAGCAGGTACGGGGTCGTGAAGGTGCTGTCGACGACGAGCGGGAGGTGATGCGCGTGCGCAAGCTCGGCCACCGCCTCCAGGTCGGGGACGGTGAGCGCCGGGTTGCCGATCGTCTCGACGAAAACCGCGCGCGTCTTCTCATTGATCGCCGCACGCATCGCGTCCAGATCGGTCGGCTCGACGAAGCGCGTCGTGATCCCGTAGTGCGGGAGAATGTCGTTGAACATCGTGTAGGTCCCGCCGTAGAGGTGTGAGCTCGAGACGATCTCGTCACCGGCCTCCGCGATGTTGATGATCGAGTAGTAGATCGCCGACGTGCCGCTCGCGAGCGCGAGCGCGGCGGCACCGCCGTCGAGCGCGGCGATCCGCTTTTCGAGCGTATCCTGCGTCGGATTCATGATCCTGGTGTAGATGTAGCCGAGCTCTTTCAGCGCGAAGAGGTTGGCGGCGTGGCCGGTGTCACGGAAGTTGTACGCGCTCGTTCGGTGTACCGGAGTCGCGTGACTCGGCGACTGCTCGCCGGCGACGCGCCCGGCGTGGAGCGCGAGTGTCTCAAAACGATGGCTCATGGTTCCTCCTGCCCTCAGGGGGCTATTCCTCGTACAGCCAGGTGCTGAGATACCGCTCCCCGGTATCGCAGATCACGGTCACAATGGTCATTCCCTCGCTTTCGGGTCGACGGGCGACCTCGAGCGCGGCCCAGACGTTCGCTCCGGCGGACACCCCGCCGAGAATCCCCTCGCCCCGCGCGAGCTCCCGGGCGGTCTTCGTCGCGTCCTCGGCGCTTACGCGGATCACCTCGTCGACGACCGACCGGTCGAGCACCGCGGGCACGAAACCGGCGCCGATTCCCTGGATCTTGTGCGGCCCCGGGCTTCCGCCGGAGAGCACCGGCGACGAGTCGGGTTCGACCGCGACAGCGGCGACCGAGGGCTTGAGCTCCTTCAGCCGAGACCCGACGCCGGTGATCGTGCCTCCGGTGCCCACCCCGGCGACGAAGACGTCCACGTCGCCGTCGGTATCGGCCCAGATCTCCTCCGCGGTCGTCTCGCGATGCACCGCGGGGTTGGCCGGGTTCTCGAACTGGCTCGCGAGGATCGCCCCGGGGGTCCGCTCGACGATCTCGCGGGCGCGCGCGACGGCGAAGCTCATCCCCTCCGCGCCCGGGGTGAGCTCGATCTGCGCCCCGAAGGCGGCGAGCAGCCGACGGCGCTCGATGCTCATCGTATCCGGCATCGTCAGGATGACGCGGTATCCCTTGACCGCGCCGACGTACGCGAGCGCGATCCCGGTATTACCGCTCGTCGCCTCGACGATCACCGAACCCTCGCCGAGCGTTCCGTCGCGTTCGGCCGCTTCGATCATGGCGAGCCCGATTCGGTCCTTCACGCTCGAAGCGGGGTTGAAGCTCTCGAGCTTTACAACGACCCGGCCGGGCGCACCGCGACCGAGGCGGTTGAGCCCTACCATGGGAGTACGGCCGATGAGCGCGGTCATGTCGTTGGCGACAGGCATGGTTCCTCCTACCTTCGTAATATAACTTAGTTGCTTAAGTTTAGCATCACGGCACCGGCGTGTCACCCATCGTGCGGAAATCGGCGCAAATTCGAGCCTGCGCGGGCCTGGGGAGAGGGTCAGTTCTCGAGGATCGTGAGCTCGACGCGGCGGTTTCGCCTGCGCCCCGCCTCGCTCGTGTTGTCCGCGACCGGTTCGGTCGCGCCGAATCCCCGCAGGATCATCTGGTCGCGCTCGCGGACATCGAGCTCGAGGAGATAGTTCGCCACCGCCGCCGCGCGCGCCTCGGAGAGCTCCTGGCGGCCGCGCTCGGTACCCGCGAGCGCGGTATGTCCGCCGACGAGAATGTCGCGCTCGGGGTAGCGTCGGAGGATCTCGGCGATACCGCGCAGCTTCTCCTTCTCGCTCTCGCGCAGGAGATCGGAATCCGGAGGGAAGAGGATTCTGTCGAGCCGGATCGTCACCCCGCGCTCGTCCTCGACGACCTCCTGGTCGTCCAAGCCCAGCTCGTCGAGATCGCGCCTCACCTCTTCGGCGACGCGCGCGCGGTCCATGCGCGAGGCTTCGATGACGCGCGCGTCCGCGGTTCCCTCGTAGACCACCTCGTCGCCTGAGGAGAGCACGAAGACGAACGCGTACTCCTCCTCGTACTCGTGAGGCCTGCCGGCGAGGAGGTCCCAGTAGATCGTCTGGTCGCTGAACCCGGATATCCGGACCGGGTAGACCGCTTCCTCGTACTCGCGGTCGGGCCGGAAGAAGACGTTGTAGGAGACGTCGATCACCGCGTACTGCCGCCCGTCGCGCTCGACGACGCCCTCGTATTCGTAGGTGACGGGGATGGGGAAGCGGTACGGGTCCGGGATGCCGAAGCTTCGACGGAAGTCGTGCACCTCGTGGCCGTCCGCGCTCCAGGTCTCGCCCGGTTCGAGGACGCGGTCGGGGAACACCGGCACGTCGCGAACGACCGGCATGAAGAACCGCGGCTCGATTTCGAAGTAGCCAAGGCGGTCGCGCCAGAACTCCGACTCGTAGTCCTCGCCCCAGGTGAACACCTCCTCCTGCCCGCCGGGACCGACGGCCTCTTCGGAGGTAACGAAGGTAGCGACGTGATACCCGCGTCGATCCTCAACCCGAGGGATGGAGATCGAGATGCGGTTGAGAATCGTCGCGTAATGCGAATAGACGCCGTTGACGGTGACGTCCTGCTCCACCGTCGAGAGGACCCGATACCGCTCGTCCTCTTCGTAGACGTATTCGAGCCGCTGGGCTCCCGTTCGGGACGCTCCATCCTGAGCGCACAGCGCGGCGGCAAGAAGAAGCAGCAGCGCCGGTAGTGTCGATCGTTTCATGGTACTCACTTCGAACATCGGTTCGTGGTCGTGATGGCTTGATACGAGCTTACCGCATATTCTGTCGACTTACATCATCGCCCTGCGGCATCGGACCACCGAAGTCCGGCCGTTGACACGAGTTACGACCGACGGCTATCCTTTTGCAACGAAACGAGGAGACGGGTTCGACGGAGTGACGCGCGGTACCGCACAGATTCTGCACAAGAGCACAACGCGAGGGCTCGGGCCGCTCGAACGGCTGATCTATCGCCAGGTCCGCCGTCGTCGCGACCTCATCGCGGAGGTACCGGCGGCGGCACAGCGTCAGACGGCGCTCTCGCTCGCGGCAATCGCCCGGACCAGACCGCATCACGCCGGCGTACAGTCGGTCGTCATGACCGCCGACGGAGCGTCGGTCTCGATGCTGGCCGACGCGGTCGTCGCACGACTCGGGGAAGCGGCGGTCCTGTCGGTTGCGCCGCTCGTGCCCGGTTCCGACGCGAGGCGCGAAGAAACGGCGATCGCGAGCGGGCCGGATGTCATCGTTGCGACCCCGACTCGGCTGATCGACCACATCAGGCGGGGCAGCATCGACCTCTCGAACACCACCACGGTTGCCATCGACGTGCCGCCCGACGACCAGGTCGAGCAGTTCAGCGCAGATCTGCACTTCATTTACGCGAAGCTCGACCGCAGGCCGGTCACGGTCGCGCTCGTCGACGATCTCGAAAGCGCGCCGAGTCTGCTCGACGACCTGATGCGGCGGCCGACGGCAGTCCCCGGCTCAACGTGGGCCACGCCGACGACTCGTCCTCCCACACCACGAACCGAGGAGCGCATCATGAAGGATCTGCCGTTCACGCCAGAGGATCTGAAGACGAGGATCGACGACATTGTCCATTCGATCCATCACGACGAGGATCCCGTCGAGCTGACGTTGTATCGGAAGTACGCACGAAAGTACACGACTGTATTCAACCGGGGATACATCCTCGCCTACCTGCTCAAGCAGAGCCTCGAAGGGGGCGGGCGGCGACCGACCCGCAAGGGCGGCCAGACCGCGGCAGCGGACTCCCCCGATAAGCAGAGCATCTTCGTGAGTATCGGGCGCAGCAAGCGCGTTCGATCGCGTGACCTCGTCGCCTTCTTCACGAGCGCGAACGGAATCACGCAGGACGACATTGGTCAGGTAAAGGTACTCGACAACTACTCGTTCGTGGAGGTCACGAAGGAGAAGGCACAGGCGGTCATCGACGAGTTGAACGGCCAGGAACTGCGCGGCCGCAAGCTGACGGTCAACTTCGCCCGGAAGAAGTAGCGCCGTGCGGCCGCTCACACGACGGCGACGAGCACGATCTCGATCAGAACAGAATTGACGAGGAGCCCGACTCCCAGGATGGCACCCGAGACCAGCTCGTAGCGACGGGCCCGTCGCTGACACGCGGTGGACTCCGCGTCCGGGTCGCCCTGGATCGCGACCCACTCGGCTAGGGGGTCGTCGGGCGCCTCGGGGATCTCCGAGCCGGGCCGTCCGAAGACGATGCACTCGCGCGGCGGGGGATCAACCGGTGGGGCGACGACCGTGAGTCCGCGCGCACGAGCATCGTCGAGCAAGCCGATGTCCGCCGACGATCGGCAGTAGAGCTCGCCGGTCGCGAGCCGAGCACAGCGCTCGTCGCCGGCGAAGTACCGCAGCGGGAGACGCAGGACGTCGCGGTGCGCGCGCTGCGTACGTCCCGTTCGCCAGGCCACACGATAGAGGTAGAACAGCCCGACCCCGGGCGGTAACAGCGGCAGGACCGGCACCGCGGCGAGCACGATCGCCATCCGCGCGTACACCACGAACATGGGCTGTCGCAGTAGCACGTACGCGAGAATGATCAACGCGAAGGCGCCGCCGGCCAACGCCCCCGGCGTGACGGAGTTCCAGTATTCGTTGAGCTGGCGACCGCTCCACACGCAGCGCCGCACGAGCGTCTCGGCCGGACCGTCGAAGAAGACGGCGAGCACCGGCTCACCGTCCGCCGCGCGGATCACCGGATGCGGTCCGCTCGTATCGAGCTGCCCGCTCACCAGAACCCGCACGCCCTCGGGAAGCGAGCCCACGCGCGCCCACGTCGTGCGAGCCGGTGGCGAGCCGGGACGATCGCCTTCGCTCGCGGAGACCATGTAGACATCCGCACCGGTCATGTCCACGGCGATCGTGAGCCGGCTGCCGCGTACCCAGGCGGTTCGCTCGCCCTGAATGCTCTCCAGCGTACCCACGAAGCGCGCGTTCGCATCGGCGCCCGTATCGGTCGGACCGCCCGCGGTGCCCCGCGACGCCTCATCGGCACGAACCGAGGCGTAGGTCACCGGTGGCAACAGGCTCGCCTCAATGACGCGACTTCGGAATCGTCGCCACCGACGGCGGACGCCGAACGCCCCCGCCCCGGGAATGGCAACGTAGAAGAGGAGTGCCACGAGGAGAATCGCCACGAGGGGTGAGATCATTGCGCTTGCCCAATAGCTATAAAGGATATATTTTTATCAATAATGATCGAGCGCCTCATCGTCGGTTCACTCTACACAAACGCATACCTCGTTTCCACCGGCAAGAAGGAGTGCATGGTCGTCGATCCGGGCGCCGATGCCCGGCAGCTGCTCGAGCGCCTGGAGATACTCAACGTCGTCCCCACCTCGATCGTCTTCACGCACGGGCACCTCGACCACACGTCGGCCGCCCAGGCGATTATCGACCATTATGCAGACCGGATCGAGAAGATCGAGGTCGGCATCCATCGCAGCGACCGCGCCTACCTGCCACCGAAGGGCGAGCGCACCAACCGCGACCTCTTCGAGCCGCTCGGACCGGAGGCGATGAAGGTCTTCGACGAGTTGTGGGAGGGTCTACCCAGGCCGACGTTCTTCCTGAAGGACGGCGATCCGGTTCTCGACACCGACTTCGTGACGATTCACACGCCCGGTCACAGCCAGGGAAGCGTCTGCCTCTACAGCGAGGACCGAAGCGTGCTGTTCTCCGGCGACACACTCTTCTTCAAGACCGTCGGACGGACCGATGTGACCGGCGGCGACCTGACGAAGCTTACCAGGAGTATCCGAAAGACGCTCTTCGATCTTCCGTCGCAGACGCGTCTCTTCCCCGGGCACGGCCCGAACTCGACTCTCGAGCGCGAGATCGCGAACAACGATTTCGCTCCGAACCCCCAAATCTGACGGGCAGGTCAGGCGACAAGATCGAACAACAGGCCGGACTCGACCAATCCCGATGCGAACGAGCCGCGCGACGTGTCCACCGCGTGGAGCGCCTCGCTGAGATCGCGCGCGAGCGACTCGATGAGCTTGCCCGCCTCCGCTTCGCTCTCCGGTCGAGGCGTCTGATGGTGCCCGCCGCGCAGACGAATGAGACGGTCCGCGATGAGATCGATCATCTGGAGTTTGTTGAGCGAGTACCCGCCGCTCGATTGCGAGGGAATACCCTGCACGTGCTTGAAGCGGGCGTAGACTCTACCGTCGACGGGCAGGGATATTTTGCCGGACGAGTACTGCGCGCGAAGAATACTGGTGAGTTGAACCGACCGTGCGGCCTGGCTCGATTGGATCTCGACCATGATCCGCTCCTGTTGCGTATATCGGAACAGAGAGCGGGCGTGTTTAGCGTGGTTTCGAAGCTGGTCGGACTCCCGGTCTCACCGGTTCCGGCGCTCTACCTCGTTCTGGTATTCGATGCGATAGAGCGCGTACGGGATCGCCTCCAGGCGCTCCCTGGGGATCGGCTTGCCGCTCTTGAGGCAGAAGCCGTACTTGCCGTTCTCGATGCGGACCAGAGCGGCTTCGATGAGCCGCAGACGCCGCATTTCCTGGGTACCGAGGGCTTCAAGAGTGGTCTTGTCGATGTCCGAGCTCGCAATATCAACGAGATCCTTCGAGTCGTCCTTGTCGACGATATCACGGAACTCCTCGTCCTCAGCGACAAGCTTCTGGAGGATCTCCGCCTTCATGTCGAGCAGCTTGGACTTCATTTGCTCGACAAACTCTTGATCCATGTATCGCCTCCCAGCGAAAAGAGTGCCATAATGTTGTACTTCTCCGGGAAAAAGTCAACACTGGCGAATTGACAACGGTAGACGCATGTACGTAGAATTCCGTGCATTGAAGGAGTTGCAGTGGCAAAAGAGGAAGCAATCGAAGTAGAAGGCGTCGTGACCGAGTCTCTGCCGAACACCATGTTCCGCGTGGAGCTCAAGAACGGACACAATATTCTCACACACCTGTCGGGCAAGATGCGCAAGCACTATATCCGCATCGTTCCCGGGGACAAGGTCAAGGTCGCGCTCTCGCCGTACGATCTGACGCGGGGTCGCATCATCTACCGAGAGCGATAGCCCCGGCAGCTCCCTAACCGGCCGGGCGATCCCCGGTTCGCAGCAACACCCAGAGCGCTCCCCTCCCCCCGTCGGGGCCCTTCGCGTACCCCATCGCTCCGATACGTCGGTGGCGTTCGAGGTACGCGCGGACCTCGCGCTTGAGGACGCCCTCGCCGTCGCGTCCTTTGCCGTGGATGATCATGATCTTGCGAAGACCGCCCGCGAGGCTGGCCTCCACGAACTGCTCGGTCTCCACCAGCGCCTCGGCAAGCGTGAACCCGTGCAGGTCGATCGTGTCTTCCACGGGCAGCTGCTCGGGCCGAAGCGGGGTCCCCGCACCGTTCTCGCCCTCGTCGACGCCCTGCGCGTCTTTGTCGACGATCGGGTACCGCTGGAGCTGTTCCTCCATCCACCCCCGCATCGCGCTCGACTCGTCCGGTTCGGCGTCCGTCGATCCTCGACGCCGTCCGTACCTGCGGTCGCGCTGCATCGACTCCCACTGCTCGAAGATTCTGCCAAAATCGGCCATGTCTCCCCAAAAACCTCCCGCACCCGCGTTCGTTACAGCGCGAAACCGCGATAGCGTACCAGCGATCCGATCGGGCTGCCGCTCCATATCAGATCGGTGAGGTCGACCCAGCCCTCGAGCCCGAGGACGTTGCGCACGAGCACCGAATCCCCGTGGTGCGCTACGACAACTACCGCGGCTCCCCGGTCGATTGGAAGCCACCCGCCGGCTTCCTCGCCGGGCACGCGGCGCAGGGTGACGTCCTCGCGGATGACGCCGACCTGGTGCTCGTGACGGATCGCGCTCGCGACGAGCCCGCCGATCGAGCCTGCAACCAGCACGCCGACGAGAATCCCGGCTATCACCGTCCAGCCGCGCTGAGACGATCGCAGAACGCTCATCCCGACGAAGAACCCGTTCACGAGAACCGCAAGCGAGACGAAGAACGCGTCCGGGTGCACGATGTGCGGCGGCGGCACGCTGCGTTCGATCGCTTCGTTCGTCTCGATCGCCTCCAGCAACTCGCGTGCCCGCACGGAGAACGGCGAGAGCCTGATTGCCTCCCTCGCGGCGAACGACGCTCGCGGGACGTCGCCGCTCGTGAAGTAGAGGACGGCGAGGTTGTAGTTGATTCCGGGCGAATCGGGAGCGACGCGCGACGCCTCCTCGAAGGCGTAGATCGCCCACGGTACGTTGCCCTCGTCGTACCGTTCGAGCCCGCGCTCTATGGCGTCCCGCGGCAATCGCTCGGAGACCGCGTCGACGAGCAGCAGCGACCCGAACGCGACGACGAGAACCGCGACGGTTTGCCTCCGCTTCCAGATCCTGCTCGCGACGAAGACGAACAGGCCGGGGACGAGCCATCCGTAGGCGAGAGGATCGTCGTACCAGGTCCTGCGCTCCATCGCCGCGAGCTCATCCGCGCGCAGCGGTTCGAAGGTGATGCCTTCCGCCTCCAACGAGGGGGGCTCGTTGATCGTACGTACCGTCGGAACGATACGGTCGGGCTGATCGCGAACCACCCGTTCGGTAGCGGGATCGAGCGAGACGAAGGGAGCCGGGACGATACGCCGCGTTTCCGCCTCGATGGGCCGCAGGGTAAACACGCGTTCGATCGAGCCGCTGTACCCGCGGCCGTCCGGCGTGAGCGACGAGGTGGTCTCGTCGCTCTCCACCTGGAAGCCGACGATCTCCGGTTCGGGCAGGACGAGGAAGTGAAGGTTGCCCACGCCGCTGACGCGGACGGTCAGCTGCGTCGTCTCGTTCTCGAGGATCTCCATGGGCGAGAGATCGACCTCGTAGGAGAAGGTGCCGACCGCACCGACCTGCTCCACCTGCGTCGGCAGCGGCCGAACGTCGACCCGCCGCTGCGGAGCGGTAGCGGCGGATGCCTCGCCGGCGATCCGGGCTTCGGGAAGCACGAGATCGCCCTCCTGCGAGGCGGTCACGACGAAGACGGCGACCGGGATCGCGTAGAGCGTCACCCCGTCCACCTCGTAGCGGTCGATCGTACCGAGCCCCTGCACCTCCTCGAAGATTGCGTCGCCGGGCGTATCGAGGGTAATCGACGAAGGATAGACGTACTCCGGAACGTTGTAGATCTCCAGCGCGTACACCCCTGCCTCGCCCACGTGGAGGGGGCGTTCCGGCCCGGTCCAGCGCGCGAGAAACGGCACACTCGAGCGATCGCCCCGTTCGCCGATCTCCAGCAGGCGCTCGGCGGTCAGGTGCGGCTGACCGGCGACCGTTACCGATATCGCCGGCAACACGTATCGACCCGCGGTTACGGCTTCGAGGGTGAACCGGACCTCGACCGCCCGCCTGCGTTCGCTGCCGGTGAGGACAGAGACGGGCCGCACGCTCGGTCCCTCGACGACGCGCACCCCCGGCAGCTCGGGCGGCTCGACCGAGACGTCCGATGGCTCCTCGTGGTCGATCGAGATGACGTAGGAGACCCGCTCGCCCACGGCGATCGCCTGCTCGGAGAGCTCGGTCGTAAGCTGCGCGTGAGCGAGCGGCGCAGCGAGCAGAACGATTACCAGTCCCGCGGATCGGCCGAATCGTCTGATTCCCTGTTCGCAAACCATTGCCGTGCTTCCTTCCGTCGGACGTACTCGAGAATTCGGAGCGTCGACGCGTCCGGCTCGTCTGCCCGACCGTCGCCCTCGCCGCTCGCCGCCTCATCGCCCATCTGCTCGCCCTGCTCGGCGGAGCTGAGCTTCCGCAGCGCGAGCTCAAGATTCGTCTTCGCGGCCATGCTCCGTGGGTTCAACCTCAGCGCGTAGCTGAACTCCTCGTACGCGGCACGGTAGTCGCCGCGCTCGTAGAGCAGGACCCCGCGGTTGTAGCTCGCCGCGTGGATGAGCAGCGTCGATCCGGCAGGCTCGTCGCTCCCGGATGCTGCCGGCGCCGAGGCGGTGCGCGCGTCGGTCCAGGCCGTCAGCGCCGCGTCGTGCTCGCCGAGCGCGTAATAGACGTTCCCCGTGTTGAAGAGCACCCACCCGCGGTGCTCGCTGCGCTCCTCGGCGGCGAGATAGTGCACGAGGGCGGTCTGATAGTCGCCACGGGCGTACGCGAGGTTCCCGCGCAGAACCGCGATCATGGGCCCGCCGCCGGAGCAACCTCCCAACGTGAGCACCGCGAACCAACATGTCGCGAAGGCGACTGTGAGCTTCAGAACATACCGCGCCATCGAACCACCCGCACGGCCATGGAGACGAGCAACGCGACGAGCGCCGCTCCCAGGAAGAGTCGATACCGACGCACGGGGACGAGCCGGAACCCCTCACGCTCGCGTAGCTCGGCGAACCCGGAGAGTCGACGCTCGAGCTCGGTCACGATCTCCGCGTCGGCAAGACGGAGCACCTCGCCGTCGGTCCGCCGCGCGATGTCCGTGAGGAGCCCGGCATTCGCCTTGCTGACGACCGGACGGCCGTCGTCGTCGAGCAGAGCCGAGCCGTCTCCGCCGGGGACCGGCGCCCCCTCCTCGCTCCCGGCGAGGACCGCCAGGACCGGAACTCCTCGACGGCGCAGCGCGCCCACCGGTTCGTCCGGATTTCCGCTCAGCGCCTCCCCGTCGGAGAACAGTACGATCGCACGGTGCGCGAAGGCAGCCTCCGGGAAGCTGCGCAGCGCCTCCGATAGCCCGGCCTCCACGTTGGTGCCCGGGGCCGAGATCAGCGCCGGCCCGATGCCGTCGAACACGATCTCGAGCGCGTTGGTGTCCTCGGTGAGCGGCATGAGCGTGATCGCCTCGCCCTTGAACGCCACGACGGCCATCCGTACGGCAGGCAGTTGCCGGCTCACCGCCCGGATCACGCCCAGGCTGCGCCCGAGCCGGGTCGGGTCGGCGTCGGCGGCGAGCATGCTGCGCGACACGTCCACCGCGACCACCACGTCGAGGCCGGCACGGTCCTCTTCGACCGATCGCTCGCCCCAGGTGATATCCGCGGCGGAGAGCACCGCGAAGACGAGAAAGAGGTCGAACGCGAGCGCGGAGAAGAACCATTTCACCGCGTAGAGGCGTGCGACTTGTTCGCGGGGCCACTGAACGCCCAACCGCACGATCTCTTCTCGTCCGGCAAGATAGGCCCGGATCTGGAGCACGATCGCCGGAACGACGAGCACCAGTCCCAGCAGGATCGCAGGTCTCTCGATCGTCACGTCGTCCTCCTCGCAGGAACCCGGACCGCACGCGACATCACAGCACCTCCCGCGCGAACAGACGTCGGATCAGAAAGTCGAGCAGGATGAGCGCGAGACCTACGAGAATGAACAGCCGATCGTACGGCTCGCGCACCACGCGCAGGAGCGAGCGCTGCTCGACACGCTCGATGGTGTCGATCGTGTCGAAGACCGTCTGCAGCGCGGTGTTCGAGCCCGCGGAGTAGTAGCGCCCTCCGCCTACCTCGGCGATCGTGCGCAACGACTCCTCGTCGAACCCCTCGCGAATCGTACCCGTGTACAGCTCGCCGGTCGCCGGGATACGCACCTCGATGTCCGCTTCCTCGCCGCTGCCGATACCGACGACGTAGACCTCGACCCCCAGCGAACGCGCCGCGCGCGCAGCGGTCTCCGGCTGGATCTCGCCGGCGTTGTTCACCCCGTCGGTCAGCAGTACGATCGCCTTGCGCGGCGCATCGGAGCCCTCGAGGTGGAGCGCCGCGACCGCAAGCCCCATGCCGATCGCCGTTCCGTCGCCCATCTCCAGGATCTGCATCTGCTCCAGCACGGACAGCAGGTGCTCGTAATCGATCGTAGGCGGAACGCGCAGCGACGCCTCCGCGCCGAAGCCGACGAGCCCGATCGGGTCGTTTTCCCGCAGCGACACGAACCGCCGGATGACCTCGCGAGCGGCTTCGAACCGGTTCTCGGGCTGGAAGTCGCGCGCGGCCATCGTCGGCGACTGGTCGACAACGAGCATGATGTCTACGCCGCGCGTCAGGAAGCTGCGTTCCCGAGTAACCCGCTGCGGCCCGGCGAGCGCGACCACGAGCGCGACGACCCCGAACCAGAAGACGAGCCCGGATGCCCCGATCAGCAACGCGCTCGCCGTCGCCGGCGGAGTGAATCCGTGGCCGCCCCACACGCTGAACGGGAACGACAACTTGCCTCCGCGTCCCCGCCATACGTGACGAACGTAGACGAGGATCGGCACGAGGAGGAGCAGGAGCAGCCAGGCCGGTCGGTCAACCACCCACACGGTCGACCTCCTGCTTCCGATGACCCCGTTGTGCGCGTTTGCGCGCGGCTTCGAGCCGCGCCATCGCCTCGCGGCAGAGATCGAGGTGCGCCAGCCTCACCTTGCGACGTATCTGGGCGTGCCCGAACTTCGCCCGGTCGGCGGCCCGGAAGATGTCGGCGAGCTCGCTCACAGCCTCCGCCTGCTCGCCGCAGCGGGCGGCGAGCAGCGGGAGGTACGCCTCCAGCTCGGTAGACGTAGCGGCCCGACACTCGAACTCGAGACGGTTCGTCATCAGATCCTGGATCGAGGCGACGAGTTTCGTGTAGAACTCGCGACTCGTTTCGTAACGGATGTTCGACTCGAGCCGGTCGATCGTGCGCATGAGGTTTCGGTAGGGAATACGAGCCCGATGGCGCGCAACGAAGCTGTTGATGAGCGTGCGTCCCGGCCCGGCGAGGTAGAGCGCGGCGCCGCCGGGTACCACGACGATGAGCACGATCAGGAAGACCGCGAGACGAGTACCCGGCAGCCGTTGGGGACCGTAGATCGTTCTCAGTTCCGTTTCGGGTTCGAGCACGCTCGTCACCGACACGCTCAGACCCGCGAGCGCGACACCGCCGAGGTCGATGCGCGGCAGCGTCAGCGTACCCGGTTCGTAGGGCACGACAACGATCCTCACGCTGTACTGCCCGTTGCCCTCACTGACGCTGACCGACTCGATCGTTCCCCAGGGTGCCTCCGGGGGCGGCGAGGGTGCGGAGAGCTGCTCGTCGGTGCGAAGCGTGTATCGCAGCTCCACCGCGTCGCCCACGAACGACTCGGCGGGCAGACGAGCCGAGTCGACGACGGTGTACGACTGCGCCGCAAGCGCAGGAGCGGTTGCCAGGAGGGCGAGCGCCGCGAGCGCACGCGCAAGAACCAACGGCGACGCCCGCCTCGGTCCGTGCGCGGCCGCGAATCGAGGATGTGCTTCGCTCATCGACCCTTCCTCTTCTCGAAGTACCTGATGAGCTGCGTCGCCGGATCGTCGTTCGTGGAGATCTCGATCGTGCCGATGCCCCGCTTGCGGCACTCGGTGAGCCACGTGCGTCGCTGCTGCTCCCAGAAATCCGCGTACGCGTCGCGGAAGCGTGTCGACGATCCGGATGCGCGTATCGTCCTGCGGCTCTCGGGGTCTTCGAGGCGAATGAGCCCGGTGCGCGGGAAGGCGCGGTCGACCGGGTCGGTCACGCGCACGGCGATGACGTCGTGGCGCCGTCCCATGAGCGTCAGGTCGGGAAGGTAGCCGGTCGTCTTGAAGTCGGAGACGACGATGACCACGCCGCGGCGCGAGAGCGCCTCGCCGGTTGTCCGCAGCGCGAGCGCGAGGTCGGATCCGCTGCCTGACGGCTCGATCCCGACCATGTCGGTGATCAGCCGCAGCGCGTGACGCTTGCCCTTGCGCGGGGCGACCCAGCTCTCGATTCGGTCGGAGAAGAGGACGGTGCCGACGCGGTCGTTGTTCACCGCCGCCGCGAGGCTGAGCAGCGCGAAAAGCTCTGCGACGAGCTCGCGCCGCGTGCGGTTGGGCGGCCCGGTGAGCAGGCTCGCCGAGACGTCGACAACGAGCACGAGCGTGAGCTCGCGCTCCTCGCGAAAGGTCTTCGTGAACGGCGCACCCATGCGCGAGCTCACGTTCCAGTCGATGAGCCTCGCGTCGTCGCCCTCAACGTACTCGCGCACCTCGTCGAACTCGATCCCGGGTCCCCGGAATACGCTGCGGTAGTCGCCGGCGAGCAGGTTCTCCACGAGGCGGGTGGCGACGAGCTGGATGCGTTTCACGCTCGAGAGGAGTCTCGCGCGATCCATCATCAGGGTACTGGCACCGTGGAGAGGAGCAGGTCGACCAGATCGCCGGAGGTGAGCTGTTCGGCCTCCGCCTCGTAGGAGGGGATGATCCGATGGCGGAGCACCGCCGGCGCGACCGTCTTCACGTCGTCGGGAAGGACGTGCGAGCGCCCCTCGTAGAGCGCCTGCACCTTCGCGCAGCGGTAGAGGTAGATCGTCGCGCGCGGCGAGGCGCCGAACTCGACGTAGCGGTGAAACGACCGCGTCTCGCCCTGCCGCCGCGAGCTCATCACGAGCGCGACGATGTACTCCTGGATGCGATCGTCGACCTCGATGCGCGCGGCGGTATCCTGCAGACGGACGACGTCGGACGAGAAGAGGATCGTGCGAAGCTTGAGCTCGCTTTCCACGCCGACGCGCCTGAGGATCTCGAGCTCCTCCTCCGGGCTCGGGTAGGTGATGGCGAGCTTCATGATGAAGCGGTCGAGCTGCGCCTCCGGCAGCGGGTACGTTCCTTCCTGCTCGATCGGGTTCTGCGTGGCGAGTACGAAGAACGGCTGCGGCAAGGGGAAGGTCGTCTCGCCGATCGTCACCTGGCGTTCCTGCATCGCCTCGAGCATCGCCGACTGCACCTTCGCCGGCGCACGGTTGACCTCGTCGGCGAGCACGATGTTCGAAAAGACGGGCCCCTTGCGCGCGACGAACTCGCCGGTCTGCTGCCGGTAGATCATCGTGCCGATCAGGTCGGCCGGCAGGAGATCCGGGGTGAACTGGATCCGCTTGAAGCTCGCGTCGATCACGCGCGAGAGGCTCGCGATCGCGCGCGTCTTCGCGAGCCCCGGGACGCCCTCGAGAAGCACGTGACCGCCGGTGAGAATGCCCATCAGCATCCCGTCGATCATCGCGCGCTGCCCGACGACCGCCTTGCCGATCTCGTCGCGGCACCGTGCGAGCAGCTGCCCGGCGCGGACAACCTCGTGATCGAGCACCTGCGCGCGGTTGGAGGCCGATGTTCCTTCACTGTTCATTGCGCATCCTACGTTCTGTAATCGGCGTTCTCGTGCACGTACTGGTCGGAGAGGTCCGAACCCCACACGCTCGCCGCGCCGTCGCCGGCCCCGCAATCGATCTCGACCTCGACGCAGCGCTGGTGCTGCGGGTACCCGGTCAGCCGCGGGTTGAGCGAGGTCGACTTCAGATAGTCCGAGAGCCTCACTTCCTTCTCGCGGTCGATCCGAAACGAGCCCTCGGCGAAGACCACCTCGCTACCCACGCGGATCACGACCCGGTCGGCGTCGACGGAGCGACCGTTCGATCCGAGATAGTCGCCTACAGCGGAGAGAAGCCGCCCGACGTTCGGGTCGTTGCCGTAGAGCGCGGTCTTCACGAGCGGACTGTTCGCGACGGCCTTCGCTGCGCCTCGAGCACGTTCGTCGCTCTCGAGCCCGCGGACCTTCAACTCGAGCACGTGCCCCGTGCCTTCACCGTTTCGTACCACATCTCGGGCGAGAAGTCCACATACGCGCGCGAGCGCGTCGGCGAACTCCTCCTCGCCGAGCCCGGAGGCTTCGACGCGGCGCGACGAGAAGAGCAGCGTCATGTCGCTCGTGCTCATGTCGCCGTCGATCGTGATCGCGTTGAGCGTCGGGTCTACCGCACGGGGCAGCACCCGGCGGACCGTCTCGCGCGGGACGTCGAGATCGGTGAGCAGAAAGACGAGCATCGTCGCCATGTCCGGCTCGATCATCCCGGCGCCCTTCGCGATCCCCAGGATCGACCCGCCTGCGAGCTCGACGCGGCGCGCCTTCGGGAAACTGTCGGTGGTCATGATCGCCCGCGCGAGATCGAGCGCGTCGCCGTCGTGCAACCCGTCTGCGAGCGGGGGGAGCGCGTCCTCCATCTCCGGCACCGGCAACGCCCAGCCGATGATCCCGGTGGAGACGCTCCACAACCGACGAGGCGGGAGGCCGAGCGCCGAGCCGAGGCTCCCGGTGAGCCGCTTCGCGTCCTCGAGTCCGGTCGCCGCGCGGACGTTGGAGATCCTGTTGTTGACGAGGATACCCTGCGTCGTCGGCTCGTCGAGGAGCTCGCGGCCGAGGAGGACCGGGGCGCCCGGGAAGGCGTTCTTCGTGAAGACGCCGGCGAAGGAGTCGGTAGGCTCGTCGGCGAGGATGAGGCCCAGGTTCATCCGGTAGGGCTCGCGGGTCGGGCGCTCGCGCGGCGTGAAGGCGATCCTCGTCGTAGCGACGCGAAACCCTTCCGGCAGGAGCGCCTGCCCCCGAAGGAACGCAAGATAGTCGGCTTCGTTTGCGAAGTCGGGGAACATCATCCCCGAAGTATGACGGTTTTCCCCTTGATTTCAACGCCTCCGTCGGCGTCGCCCGCGGTCACGCCCTGCCGCTCAAGATAAGCGCGCGTGCGGTCGGGGTACGGAGCCGCGACTTCGATCGTCCCGTCGGCGACCG
>CAZVEF010000007.1:0-43357 GCA_964625715.1 uncultured Spirochaetaceae bacterium
TCGCCGACTCGCTCGAGGAGAGCTATCGCAAGGCGTACTACGCCGACCGCGTCGCGGCCTTCGGCGGAGCCGTCGCCGTGAACCGGGAGCTCGATCCGGCAACCGCGGAGGAGATCGCCTCGTCGTATTCGGAGGTGGTTCTTGCACCCGGCTACGCGCCGGGTACGGTCGAGCGGCTCTCGAGCAGGAAGAATCTGCGGATCATGAAGATCGAGAACATCGACAGGCTGCACGAATTCGTCGGTGCCGATGTGGTGGATTTCAAAAGCCTCATCGACGGCGGGCTGATCGTCCAGTGGTCGCAGACGCCCCGGGTGGCCTCGCCGGCCGACTTCATGCCGGCGAAGGTCGAGCGGAAGGGCACGATCCACGAGATCAGCCGCGCTCCCTCGGAGGCCGAGCTCGCGGATATGTTCTTCGGCTGGATGGTCGAGTTCGGCGTGACGAGCAATTCGGTGCTCTACGTGAAGGACGGCGTAACCGTCGGTATCGGCACCGGAGAGCAGGATCGCGTGGGTGTCGCAGAGATCGCGCGCGACAAGGCGTACCGCAAGCACGCCGACAGGCTCGCCTGGGAGCGCATGGAGACCGCGTACCGCGACGTCGAGGGAACCGAGCGCGGCGAGGAGATCTGGCAGGAGACGCTCGCCGCGCGCGGAGGCCTCGCCGGCGCCACGATGATCTCCGACGCCTTCTTTCCGTTCCGCGACGGTGTGGACGTCGGGCTCCGCGAGGGGATCACCGCGGTCGTCCAGCCGGGCGGGAGCCTCCGCGATCACGAGGTTATTGAGGCGTGCAACGAGGCCGGCGCGACCATGGTGTTCACCGCACAGCGGTCGTTCCGCCACTGAGTGTTTACGCCGGCTCGCGGCGCAGCTATTATCTAGGTGCAGCTACTGCAGAAGAGGGAATGCGCACATGAGTGACAACAGGGAGATCGTTCCGACGAAGACACTGGTCAGGCAGGGAACGACCGGCGTAGGCGGCCTCGCGGGAGGCGCCGCGCTGCTCATTCTCGGATCGCTCGGGGGTCCGTGGGCGTATATCATCGGCGGCCTCGTCACGGTGGCCGGAGCCGGTGTCGCGGCGGCAAGCAAGGAGGATCGGCTCGCCGGGGGCATCGTCGCCGGTGCGGGCGCTCTCACGATCGCGAGCGGCCTCGGCCTCGGGATCGGCGGAGCGTTGCTTACGCTCGGCGGAATCGGTCTGCTCGCCGTGGGCGGAATCGGCCTCTACAAGTTCATCAGGGGACTACGGAGCCGCCGGTAGGCCACCGCGCCCGAAACCTGTCAAACCGGCACGGTCTTCCTCCGAGAATAGAAGCGAAGACATGTCGGTGAAGATTGTTCGTCACACACATATTCACTCGTATCGTGCGTGGAGCGTCGGCAGGCCGAAAGGCATCGTGCTCCTCCTCCTCTTGGGTTCGCTGCTCACCGTCGCGTCTCCGGCGCAGACCCGGCCGGTCGAGCCGCCTCCACCCGCTGAGGCCGATTTCGGCACGCTCGCCGACTGGATCGCGTCGAATCCCGGACACACCGCCGCCGGCGACCAACTCGACCGGCTGATCGCCAGCGCTGAGACGATGGACGAGCTCCGTCGCATCGCCGCCGATGTGTTGCCGGCGATCACCGACAGCGGTGTTCTCGCCCGGGCCGCGTCGACGCTCGCGAGGATTACGCTCGTTGCACGCGACTACGCGACGACGTCCGATCTCGCCGAAACCGCGTACCTCGCAAGCGACGGCGCCGACCTCGAGAGCCTTTTCCTCCAGTCGCAGGCGTTGCTGCAGATCGGCGAGATCGTCGCCGCCGAGCAGCGTGCGCGCATGGTAGTCAGTCGCACCGATGACTACGAGCTGAAGCGGCGCGCGTACGCGCTCGTCGCCCGCGCGATGCACGCTTCCGGCCGACAGTCCGAGGCAGCACGGCTGCTTGCGACGCTCGCGGAGCTCGACGACCCTGCGCTCGTCGAGCCGGACACCTTGCTGCTGCAGAGCTCGGTGGTCTCCAGCCTCGGCGAATCGGGTGATCGTCCCCTCGACCAGCTCGAACGGCTGCACCCGGACAGCGTCGCGATGCAGCTCGTGCGCGGCGAGCTCGTCGAGCAGGCGCCGCTTCCCTCCGCCTTGCTCACGACGCTGGCGGCGGAGGCTGGCACCGGCGGCGGCGAGGTCACGCCGCCGCCCGAGGAACGCACGGAACCTCACGCTGAGCCGCTTCCCACGCGCAGTGAAGCCCCCGTACCGGCGGTCAGTGCAATTCAGGTCGGCTCGTTTTCCGACCCCGAGAACGCGCGCCATCTTTCCGATGACCTTCGTGATTTGGACCTGGACGTCGTCGTGGAAACCGTCGACCGGAACGGTCGATCGCTCGAGCTCGTGCTTGTCACGGTCCCCGATGAAACCTCGGCTTCGGCCTCGCGCGTCCTCGGCGTGCTGCGGGAAGCCGGGTACGACGGATTCCTCATCTACTGACGTGTGGGCTACTGACGTGTCGGCCGGACCGTGTTCTTCGCCTTCAGACTACGCTCAACCGTCGTCGAGTACCTCGATCTGCTCGAGCACCAGCTCCTCGACACCGGTTGCCTCGAAACCGGCGATTCCGATTTCTCCCGGGATGAGCTCGAGCCGACGCACGACTCGGTCGTCATCGCGGTTCTCCTCGTACACGGCACGATAATCGCGCTGCTCGGTCGGCAGACGGTTCTCGTCGACGAACTTCATCGACAGCACGAGCTCGCTCCCGAGCTCATAGAGCACGTATCCCCCGACGCTCGGATCGGAGCCGTCGCGGTAGGTGAACTCCGTATCGCCGAAGAAGATCTCGACGCCGCCGTCGGAGCGGTAGAGACCGCTGAGATCGGTCTCAGAAAGCTGTACGCGCGCGTCGCTTTCGAGCACGGCGGATTGCAACGATCCGGTCAGCCGTTCGTAGGTGCCGTCGAGACCGTCTGAGCCCTGGACGGAGATGTCGATCCTGTTCAGCTCGTCGACCGATACGTTCACCAGCTTCTTCACCGTGTGGATGTTCTCGTTCGTGACGAATAGCGACACGCCCCTCCCGTAGGCCGTCTTCGTTGAGTCGTCCCAGATGAACGATTGCTGAAGGTACCCGCTGTGGAACACGATGGTCTCCTCGTGCGGTCCGAAGAACACCATCTGGATGTCGCCGGCACCCGACGAACGGTACCAGGGGCCGGACAGAAACTGCTCGAAGTCTTTTTCGTCGCCCGCAAAGAGATCGCGCAGGCGATCGTCCTCGATCGCCTCCCCGGAGATCGACTCAACGCGCCCCGATACGTACCGATTGGCGTCGTAGTCCCAGAAGTAGGTGGTTCTCACCGTGTCGAACACGTTCTCCGACTCCGGGTCGCGACGCTCGGCGATGATCGGGTAGCTCGGCGCGCTCACCGTTTCCATTGCCTCGTACGCCTCCGACCGGGGGACCTCTTCGACTTCGATGGTCACATCGGCGGCGATCGTGAGGATCGGAGCGAACGAGAGCCCGAGGCCGAGCGCGTCGTTCGTGCGCCGAAATACGTCGAGGGTCTGTTCGCCGTCCTCGTTGATCCCGAAGGCGACGATTTCCTGCTCATGATCGCCGATGAGGTCGTCGGTATAGACCGTGAAGCTCCGCACGCTCGTCGCTGCGGTCACCCCCTCCCACGCGCGAATCCAGCTGTTGCGGACAGGATCAAAACTCACCACGAGGAGCCGGATCAGATCCTCAGGGTCGTCGCGCCGCTTGAATACGATGATCTGCTCGTCGGTCTCGTCGAGGTCGAGGTTCACCGTAATGGCCTGAGAGTAGATGTATTCCTTCGGAAGCCGAACCTTGAGCTCGGGACCGCTGTCGCGATCGTCCTCGGAACGCCCGGTGGTGGTTTCCGCCGCAAGTACGATTCCGTTGCCGCCGCGCGGCGTTACAACCCTTCCAGGCTCCTCGATCTCGCTGCGCTGCGCCGGCTCGCTGCACGCGCTGAGCGCCAGCGCAAGGACGATCACGGCGGCCGGCAGGGAGGTGATTCGCATGAGGTTAGTATCCCAAATCGGCCCGCGAATGAACAGCCGCTTTGACAATCGAATCGGGTTCGTGCAGAATACCGCATGGAAAGCCGACCGGTATTCCGCAACCTCTCACCGCTCGATCACCGTTACTACGAAGCCAACGAGCAGGCGTTCACCGAGCTCGCCGACTGCCTCTCCGAGGAGGCGTCGGTACGCTACTGCACACGCGTGGAGGCCGCGCTGCTGCGGCGGCACCTCGAGCAGCGAGGGTCGCTCGATGACGAAGCGGCCGTCGCGATCAGCCGCCTCGAAGAGCTCGTCACGCCCGACGAGGTCGCCGAGGAAGAACGCACGACGCATCACAATATCCGGGCGCTCGTACGGGTGATCAAACGCTACCTGCCGGTGCACGCGGCTGCGCTCGTGCACGTCGGCGCCACCTCGGTCGACATCCTCGACACCGCCAACGCGCTGCGGTGCCGCGACGCGGCGCTCGGGGTGATCCTCCCGCGTCTGTTGTGCCTCGAACGGCAGCTCATCCAGATCGCCGACGATCACGCAGAAACGCTTCAGGTGGGACGCACGCACGGACAGCACGGCGTTCCTGTGACCTTCGGATTCGCGATCGCCGAGTACGTCTCGCGGCTCGGCAAGAGCATCGAGGAGATCGCCGTACGCGCCCAGCAGCTTCGCGGCAAGCTCGCCGGCGCGGTCGGCGCCTACAACAGCCTTTCGCTCGTAACGCCCGACCCCATCGGGTTTGAGCGAGAGACGCTTGCATCGCTCGGGCTGCTGGCAAGCGACCACTCGACGCAGATGGTGGAACCGGAGCACCTGCTACGCCTGCTGCTCGAGCTGAACGTCGCCTTCGGCATCGTCGCGAACCTCGCCGATGACCTTCGCCACCTGCAGCGCACCGAAATCGACGAGCTGCGCGAGCTGTTTACGAGTAGCCAGGTCGGCTCGTCCACGATGCCGCAGAAGCGCAACCCATGGAACTCCGAACACGTGAAGAGCCTGTGGAAGGCGTTCTCCCCGCGCGTGATGACGTTCTTCATGGACCAGATCTCCGAGCATCAACGCGATCTCACGAACTCTGCCTCCGGGAGGTTCGTCGTCGAATACTTCGGCGGCTTCCTCGCCGCCATCGAGCGGATCAACAAGGTCGTCTCCACGTTGCACGTGGACGTCGAGCGGATGCGGTCCAACGTCACGATGACAGGCGACCTTGTCCTCGCGGAAGCCGCGTACACGCTACTCGCGACTGCCGGCAGGCAGGACGCGCACGAGGACCTTCGGGCCGCGACGATTGCAGCGCGCGAGAACGGGCGCCCCATGGCGGCGGTGCTCCAGGAGAACACGGCCCTCTGGTCCGATCTCACCACCGCGCTCGAACACGTCGGGCTCGACCCTGCTACCTTCTTCGCAAGCCCATCGCACTACACCGGTCGCGCCGCCGAAGAAGCACGTCGGCTCGCAATCGAATACACCGAACGAATGAACCAGGTCACGGAGGTACTTCACCAATGACGCTCGAAGAGACACTCAGCTACGACGATGTCCTGCTGCTACCCTCACACGCCGACTTCCTTCCGGGAGAGACCGATGTGCGCGCGCGCCTCGTCGGCGATATCTCACTCAACATTCCGGTCGTCTCCGCTGCGATGGACACCGTCACCGAAGATCGCCTCGCGATCGCGCTCGCCCTCGAAGGGGGTGTCGGCGTCATCCATCGAAACATGAGCTCGGACGCTCAGGCGAAGCACGTCGCAGCGGTCAAGCGCTTCCTCAACCTCGTCATCGAAGACCCGGTAACGGTCGATTCAGGCCAGTCGATCGAAGAGGTCTCCGATATCATGACCCGCTACCGCATCAGCGGCCTGCCCGTGGTGGACGGGGACCGGCTCGTGGGCATCATAACGAGCCGCGACATGCGGTTCTGCACCGACTTCTCCATGCACGTCAGCGAGGTCATGACTCCCGACCCGATTGTCGAGATCGGCACGCCCGACTATGCGAGCGCGCAGGAGAAGTTCAACGCGCACAAGATCGAGAAGCTCCCGGTCGTGGATAAGGACGGGCACCTTACCGGCCTCATTACGGTGAAGGACATCGAAAAGCACAACCGCTATCCCTTCGCGGCGATCGACGCCCACGGTCGGCTTATCGTGGGAGCGGCTGTCAGCCCGACCGATCTCGATGCGCGCATGACCGCGCTTGTGAACGCCCGAGTCGACTTCGTGGTGATCGACACCGCGCACGGGGATTCGAAGAACGTCACCGATGCGATTCGGCACATCAAGCGCACGTACCCGGTTCCTGTCGTCGGCGGCAACATCGCCACGCGAGAGGGCGCCCGACGGCTGATCGAGGCAGGCGCAGACGCGATCAAGGTCGGCGTCGGCCCCGGCTCGATCTGCACCACGCGCGTGGTCGCCGGCATCGGCGTGCCTCAGTTTTCCGCGGTGCTCTGGGCGGCCGAGGAGGCCGCGAAGCACGATATCCCCGTCATCGCCGACGGCGGGATCAAGTTCTCCGGCGACATCACGAAGGCGCTCGCCGCCGGTGCGAACACCGTCATGATCGGGAACCTCTTCGCAGGCCTCAAGGAATCGCCGGGACGCGAGATCATCTATGAGGGGCGCATCTTCAAGGCGTACCGCGGGATGGGCTCGCTCGGTGCGATCAAGGCGGGAAGCGGCGACCGGTACCAGATCCGCGAAAACGAGACGCCGGTGCCCGAAGGGATCGAGGGGCGCGTACCGTACAAGGGCGAGCTGCAGCCGTTCGTGCACCAGCTCGTGACCGGTCTGAGGAAAGGCATGGGCTACTGCGGGTGCAGGACGCTCGACGATTTGCGGGCGTATCGCAACTTTGTGAAGATATCTCCGGCCGGTCTGAAGGAGAGCCACGTGCACGACGTGGCGATCACCCAGGAGCCGCCCAACTACTCGCGATAGGACTGTTCCATGAATGTCGTCGTCATCGGCGCCCAGTGGGGCGACGAGGGAAAGGGCAGGATCGTCGACTTGCTCGCCGAGCACGCGAGCGTTGTCGTGCGCTACTCAGGAGGCGCGAACGCGGGCCACACGACCGTCGGCGGCGATGAGAGGCACAAACTCCGTCTCGTGCCTTCCGGCATTGTGTACGCGGGTGCGACGGTCGTGTTGGGTACGGGAATGGTCATCGACCTCGAGGCGCTCTTCGACGAGCTCGGAACGCTGAGCGGCCAGGGTGTCGATTGGCACGGCCGGGTCCTCGTCTCGGATCGCGCACACCTCGTGCTGCCGGCCTATCGCGAGATCGACCGGCAGAAGGAGTGTGAACGTGCGCAACCGCTCGGCACGACCGGGTCCGGGATCGACGTGGCGTACGCGATGAAGGCGGCGCGCGACGGGATCAGGATCGGCGACATCGAGGAGCCCGAGGCGCTCGCGAAGCTCGACGAAGGCTCGCGGGCGTACCTCGAGACGAACGCCGAGCGGTTGCGTCCCATGGTCGTCGATCTCGCCGAGTTCATGACGCACACCGGCGCGGAGGAGCATATCGTCTTCGAAGGCGCGCAGGGAGCGCTGCTCGACCTCGACCAGGGCACCTATCCCTACGTCTGTTCGGGGTACGCGGCCGCAGCCGGCGCGAGCCTCGGCGGCGGCATCGGACCGCGCTCGATCGATCTCGTGCTCGGGGTCTTCAAGGCGTACTCCACCCGGGTCGGAAGCGGCCCGTTTCCGACGGAGTTCCGCGGCGGCGACGAATCGGGACTCGAAGAGCTCGTTGGGGCGACCGGACGCGAGTACGGCGTGACCACCGGCAGGCCGCGCCGCTGCGGGTACCTCGACCTCGTCGCGCTCAGGTACATCGCGCGCGCGAACGGCCTCGACGGACTCGCGCTGACGCATCTCGACGTTTGCGACTCGCTCGACGAGGTCAAGGTGTGCGTCGCCTACGAGAGCGACGACGGGGTCCTCGACACCTTCCCGGCATCGGCGTACCTGCTCGACCGGTGCCGACCGGTGACGAAGCGTCTGCCGGGCTGGGGGGAGTCGATCGGCACAGCCCGCTCGTTCGACGATCTCCCGGCCCGCGCACGAGAGTACATCGACTTCATCGAACGCTTCGTGGGCCTACCCATCGACATTGTCAGGGTCGGCTGCGAGCGTGAACAGACCATCGTGAGGAACGACCCGTGGACGCGATCGTAATACTCGACTTCGGCGGGCAGACCGCCCAGCTCATCGGCAGGCGCATCCGCGATCTGGGCGTGTACAGCGAGATCGTGCCGGGCACCACGCCGCTCTCGGAGATCAGCTCGCTGCCCGGGCTCGAGGTGCGCGGCGTCGTACTGTCCGGATCGCCGGCGAGCGTGCACGACGCGAATGCGCCGGTGCCCGATCCGGCGCTGCTCGACAGCCCCCTGCCCACCCTGGGTATCTGCTACGGACTGCAGCAGATGGTGCACCACGCGGGCGGCCGGGTGGCCCGCGCGACGGCCCGCGAGTACGGCCGTGCTGCGGTTCGCTACACCGCCGACCATCCGCTTTTCACCTCGATCCCCGAAGGCTTCACGAGCTGGATGAGTCACGGCGATCACGTCGTTACCGTACCCGAGACCGCTCGCGTCGTCGCCGAGAGCGAACACGGCGTGCCCGCCGCGATCGGGTTTGGAGCCGGACGCATCGGTATCCAGTTCCACCCGGAGGTGACGCACTGCGAGTACGGCGACCGCATCCTCGAGAACTTCGCCGTGGGGATCGCCGGCGCCGAGCGCGGCTGGTCGCTCGAGGGCTACGTGGAGGAGGCCTCCGAGCGCATACGCGCCACCGTACGCGAGAAGCCGGTGCTGCTGCTCATCTCCGGTGGCGTCGATTCGACCGTCGTGGGCGCGCTGCTGCTGCACGCGCTCGATCCGGACCAGGTCCACCTCATGTACGTCGACACCGGCCTTATGCGCAAGGGCGAGAGCGACGAAGTGGCGGCGTCGCTGCGCCGACTCGGCGCGAAGCATCTCGATCTCATCGACGCCGAGGACGAGTTTCTCCACGCGCTCGCCGGGGTAGACGATCCGGAACGCAAGCGTGAGATCATCGGCGATCTCTTCATCACGGTTCAGCAACGCGAGATCGCGAAGCGTATCACCGGCGACTACTATCTCGCGCAGGGCACGCTCTACACGGATATGATCGAATCCGGCGGTGGGGTAGGCCAGTACGCGCACGTGATCAAGAGCCACCACAATGTGCGCAGCCCTCTCGTGGCCGCCAAACGGGAGGAGGGCCGCGTCGTCGAGCCGCTCTCGCGTCTGTACAAGGACGAGGTGCGCAGGCTGGGCGCGCTGCTCGGGGTCGCACCGGAGGTCATCGGACGCCACCCCTTTCCCGGACCCGGGCTCGCGGTGCGGATACTCGGAGAGGTCACGGTCGAGAAGTGTCGAATCCTTCGCGAGGCGGATGCCATCTACATGGAGGAGTTGCGCGCCCGCGGCCTCTACGACGAGATCTGGCAGGCGTTCAGCGTCCTGTTGCCGATCCGTTCGGTCGGCGTCACCGGCGACACGCGTCACTACGGCTACGTCCTCGCGCTGCGCGCGGTGCACTCGTCCGACGGCATGACCGCCGACGTCTATCCGTTCTCCGCCGACGACCTGCTCGCGATCAGCGCACGCATCACCAACCGCGTACCGGAGGTGGGGCGGGTGGTGTACGACGTGTCGAGCAAGCCGCCGGCTACGATTGAGTGGGAATGATCCAGCGGGGTCCCCGGGGCCCCGTGATGGAGGTGGCGGGAGTCGAACCCGCGTCCTACGAACCCGGATGCCGGATACTACAGGCTTAGTCCCAACTTGTGGTTCCGGCCGAACGAGGAATGGGACCTCCTTCCCGACCGTAGACCGGTCTGTGTGTCGTCCGCCACCGACCGATCAAACGGCGGACCAAGTCCTGGTTTAGTGTCAAGCAACCCGGTTCTCAGGACTGCGCCCCGGGCGCCCGTGCCGCTTGCGCGGCATTTTGCTTCACTGCTTACGCAGCGAGAGCAAAGTCTGCGTCGTTAGTCTCGGCAGATTTCGATGCCAGTTTCTGAGATGGCGCTCAACCTGCATCCATGCATCGCCACTGATTCGCAGTCGAATCCGGTACACCCCCTGACAATGATTCAAGATACGACAGAGGCCGGCGCCGGTCAATCCGCGCGACGGCGCAGCAGCGCATCGTGGAAGCGGCCGTTCGAGGCGACCGCGCTGTTCGAGAGCACGGGGCGCCCCTCGAGATCGGTGTAGATCCCGCCCGACTCCTCGACGATGACCGGCAGCGGCGCGATATCCCAGGGGCTGACGATCGGGTCGATCATCGCGTCGAGACGACCGGTCGCCACGAGGAGGTAGCCGTAGGCGTCTCCCCAGGTTCGGGCGAGCGCCGCCTCGTCGTCGACCGCCCGTGCGAGCGCCGGCTCGCGGCGATGGAAGTCGGCGAAGTCGCTCGTCGTCACGCGCGAGCGAGCGAGCGAGGGGTGGCCGGAGACCGATGCGCGGCGCGGCTCGCGCTCCGCGCTCTCCCAGAGCGCGCCGCCGCCGCGCACGGCGGACACGGTCTCGCGAAGCGGCGGCACGTGGATGACGCCGAGCAGCACGCGATCGGTCGGCAGATCCCCGCCCGAATAGCGGCCGTCGACGAGCGCGATGAGCACCGCGTAGAGCGGGGCGCCGGCGACGAACGACTTCGTCCCGTCGATCGGGTCGACGACCCAGGTCCGCTCGCCGCGGCCCTCGTCGGTTCCGAGCTCCTCTCCGAGGATGTCGTCGCCGGGGTACGCCCGGCGAAGGCGGGCGCGGATCAGCGTCTCGGCCTCGCGATCGGCCCGGGTCACCGGCGTGTCGTCGCTCTTCGTCTCGACGGTGAGATCGCCGCGGAAGTACCGCAGCGTGAGATCACCCGCCTCCCGGGCGAGCGAGACGGCGAATCTGCGCAGCTCATCGCCGGCAAATGCCATCAATAGCGCTCCCGCATCTCGCGCTGCGCCTCGCGCGCCTGGTCGCGCTTCTTGATCGTCTGCCGCTTGTCGTACTCGCGTTTGCCCTTCGCGAGGCCCAGTTCGACCTTGACGAGCCCGCCCTTGAAGTAGAGTTGCAGGGGAACGAGCGTGAAGCCGCGCTCGTCGACGCGCCGTTTCAGGCGGCGGATCTCCTGCTTGTGGAGGAGCAACTTGCGTTCGCGGTCCGGGTCGTGGTTGAAGATGCTCGCCTGATCGTAGGGCGAGACGCGCAGCCCGGAGAGCCAGACTTGCCCGTCTCGGATTCGCCCGTAGGAGTCGCCGAACGAGACCTTTCCGGCACGCAGCGACTTGACTTCGCTCCCGACGAGCTCGATACCGCACTCGAACTTCTCGTCGATCGCGTAGTCGTAGAAGGCGCGTCGGTTTCGGGCGATCGTCTTCGTTCCCTCGGCCATCACTGCAATCTAATGAACTATCCCCCGGTCGGTGAGACGACGAGCCGGAATCCGACAAACGTCGAGCACCACGAAGGATCGAGCGCGCCGCGGTCACCTGGCCGAAACGTGAGCTCGTCGGTCGCCCAGCCGCCGCCACGGACGACGCGCGCGGCAGCCGAACGCGCCGGCGCATCGGCATGGACGAAGCCATAGGCGGCGAACGGGTCCGCCGTCCACTCCCACACGTTGCCGAGCATCGCCTCGAGCGCGCCGCCGCCGGCCACTGCGACCGGACGTGGCCCACTCGCCTCCGAGCCGGCGAATACCCCCGCGTCATCGCCGGCGAGGCGCAGCGCGAAAGCCCATTCGGCCTCGGTGGGAAGCCGTGCCTGCAATCCGTCCGGAAGCAGCGTGGAGTACCACCGCGCGAACTCCTCTGCCGCGTAGGCCGATACGCCGGTTACCGGAAGCGCAGGGTTCGCGCTCATCGCCCGGAGCTCGGCGAGATAGTCCTCGTCGACGAGCCCCTCGGCGACGAGCGCGTCTCGATTCTCGGCGCGCCATCGCGGGTTCGCCTCGGTGAAGGCCTCCCAGGCGGAGAAGGGGACCTCTGTCGAGCCGATTGCGTACGCGCCCAGCGTCACGCGATACGGCAGGTCGCCGCCACGCGCGGCACGGTCCTCACCCCCGAGTACGACCTCCCCTCCGGGCAGGTCGACGAAGTCCAGCCCGAGCGCGTAGCCGCGCACCGCTCCGGCCACTTCGGGACCTCCCTCGAGCGCGAGCGTCGCTAGCCGCCGCGCTCGGGCGGAGGCGTCCTTCACCCATGGCGTCTGCGCGAGAAGCGCCTCGCGCTCGGCGGCGAGCACCTTCGAGACCTGCAGGGGAAACAGCTCGGCACGATCGCTTGTGCGCGCGAGCCGCTGTACCGTCGCCACGATACCGCCCGGAACCGCAACCGATCCCGCGCCGGCGAAGCCGAGCGACGCGCCTGCAAGGTCGTTGAGCTGCGCCTCCGAGGCTACGTGCGCCAGCGCGTCACGCGTAAACGCGTCCCACGCCTCGCGCGCTGCCGCCGAAGCAACCTGCGCGCCCGGCGTCGACGGTTCCCCATCGTCGGGGGCCACCGCGGAGAGATCCGCGGCCAGCGCGCGGGCGATGGGCGGAAACTGGTACTGGCCGCTCGCCTCACCGTTCAGCGCCCAGTCGGAGAACTCGAGCAGCGCGTCGTCAACGAGCGACGCGGGCTCGGCACCGGTGAGGGTAACGCGAAGCTCCATGCGCCTCGGTACGATCCACGATCCGACCAGTCGTCCCGGTACGTCGATCGACTCACGATACGTCGAAAAGCCCGGCCTGCGCACCTCGATCGTTCGCGTTCCGGAGCCGACGAAGAAGGTTCCGGGAGCGGTGCCCATGCGCGCGCCGTCGACGACGAACGATGCCCGCGGCGGCGAGGCAACGACGGTGACGAGCGAACCGTGGCGTTTGATGCCGGGGAAGACGAGGACGAAGAAAAGCACCACGAGCAGCAGCGCTCCCCAGACGATCGGTACGTAGACCGTCGGGTCGACACCGAGTACGGGGCTCAGCTTGACCTCCACTTCCTCGGGTCGGGGTTGTTCCTCGTTGCTCATCCCGCGGATTATAGGTACGCGCCGCTCGGGTTGTCAACGCGACGAGGCCCGTGCTATTTTGCCATTCACAATGGACACGACGTGGGCCCGACGCCTGACCACCCTCACCGAGCGCTTCCTGACCTGGCGCAAACGCCGTCACGTCCGCAAGAAGATCAAGCAGCAGAAGAAGCACGTCGTCCGTGACTGGCTCGAAGCGTTCCTGTGGGCCGCCGGCGTGGTGCTGCTCATCAACCAGTACGCACTGCAGGCCTACCGGATCCCGTCCGGATCGATGATGAACACGTTGCTGCTCGGTGACCGCATCTTCGTCAACAAGCTCGTCTACGGGCCGGAGCTCCTGCCGGGCGTGGTGAAACTGCCCGGCTTTGCCGAACCCGAGCGAGGCGAAGTCGTGATCTTCGAGAACCCGAGCTATATTTCGCGCGGCACCGCCTTCGACATTCTCCAGCGGATCCTCTACATGGTCACGCTCTCGATCGTCGACATCGACCGCGACGAATCCGGGCAGCCGCGGGCGCACTTCCTCATCAAGCGTGCGGTCGGCGTGGGTGGAGATCGGTTCCGGACGCGAGAAGGCGAGTTGCAGATCCGCCCCCCGGGAGAGGTCGATTGGATCGCGGAACGCGAATTCGCACTGTCGGTGGGGCTCGATTACGAGATCAGGCGCATGGTATCTGAGGACCTCTACGCGGCGTATCCGACCGCCGGCGTCGCGGCGGCCCGAACCGAGCTCGGCCTCGAGCGCGATGACGATGCGCAGCAGGTGCTCTCGTCGGTCCGGCAAGCCGGTGCGGTCGATCCGTTCGAGCTCGACCTCCATCGAACCCGCTACCTGCTCAAGGCGAACCCTCACGACGAACGGACCGCCGCGCGCGAGGCCTACCATCGGCTCGGTTGGTACATTCCTGATGACCGGGTTTTTCCGCTCGGCGACAACCGCGACAACTCGCGCGACGGCCGGTACTTCGGAGCAGTCGGTACCCAGGACGTGCTCGGTCGCGCGATGGTGAAGTACTGGCCGGTCAACCGCATCGGGGCAATTCGGTAGATGCTTCCGCGCTCTTCGCAGCGATACCAGTCCTACCGCGACACCGACCCGCTCGCACGCAGAGCCCGCCGGCTCCTGCTCTTTGTCGTGCTCGTGTTCCTCGTCTACGAGGGGGCGACCACGCTCCTCGTCAGTACCGTCGAGCAGAAGACGGTTGCGATGCGGCCGACCCTCGAGCCGGGCGACAGGCTCTTTACCCTGCCGCCGGTCTACGGGCCGCGCATCGTGCTCTTCGGGTGGACGCTTCCCGGCTTTGCGGACCCGCAGCGCGGCGACCTCGTCACCGTCCGGCCCGCCTACGCGCACGAGCACCGCTTCTTCGCGCGGCTCGCCGACCCGTTCTACCGGTTTGCTACGTTGCAAAACAAGCGGCTCGGCGAGCGCACCGACTGGGATTCGAGGCTCCAGATCAAGCGCGTCGTCGGCCTGCCCGGTGACACGGTCGAGCTTGAGCGTTTCGTCGCGTACGTCCGTCCGGAAGGTGCCAGCGAATTCGTGAGCGAGTTCGCCCTCGCCGGGCGTGACTACGAGCTGGCAACCGCCGAGCGGCCCGACAGCTGGCAGCCGCTCGATCCCTTCGGCGAGGCGTCCTCGGCGATAACGCTCGGCGAGGACGAGTACTTCCTCCTCGCGGACGACCGCAGCGCGGCCATCGACTCACGCCACTGGGGTCCGGTCGAGTCGGACGACATTCTCGCGAAGGTATCGATCCGATTCTGGCCCTTCTCCCGATTCGGCCGTCCGTGACGCCGATCGGGCTCTACCTGCACGTCCCCTTCTGCAGTCGCCGCTGCGGCTACTGCGCCTTTCACGCCACCGCGAGCTGGCGCCCCGGCGCGCTGGAGCGCATCGTCGACACGATGCTCGCCGACCTCGACGCGGTTGGTGCGCTCGTCCCGCCGGCGGAGACGATCTACGTCGGCGGCGGAACGCCGACCGTGCTGCCAGCCGATCGACTCGCCGGGCTCATCGTCCGGGCGCGCGGGAACGGCGCGCCGGTCGGTGAGATCACCGTCGAGGCGAACCCCGAATCGGCCACGGCGACCATGCTCGACGCGCTGGCGGGCGCGGGCGTCACGCGACTCAGCGTCGGAGTGCAGACGCTCGAGCCCGAGGCCGCGGCGGCCCTCGACCGCAGGCTCACGTCGGTAGGCGAGATCGAGACGATCAGGAACCGCTGGTCCGGCTCGCTCGGTGCGGACCTGATCCACGGAGCGCCGCGCTCGACGGTGAGCGGGACGCTCAAGACGATCGATGCGCTCGTCGGTCTCGGCGTCGACCACCTCTCGGTCTACTCGCTGTCGATCGAGGAGGGGACGCCGCTCGCCCGTGCCGCCGCGCACGGCTCGATCGACGTGCCCGACTCGGGTTCGGGGTGGCGGCGCGTCGTGGCGGCGATCGAGCGTCGGGGCCTGCGCCGCTACGAGGTCTCCAACTTCGCGAAGCCGGGGCGGGAGTGCCGTCACAACGAGCGGTACTGGCGCGGCGAGGATTACCTGGGGATCGGACCGTCGGCGGTCTCGACGCTCGGAGACTCCGCGTTCGCGGCGGCGATCGGCGGCTTGTCCCGGCCGTACGCCGCGACGCGTCCGCGCTCGTTCGCTCGACGCTCGGTGCGCCTCACGCAGCCCGCCGATCACGCGCGGTATCTGCGTCGCCGCCATGCGTTCGACGTCGCACGAGAAGAGCTCGGCCCCTCCGAGCTTCTCGCCGAGTACGTGATGCTCGGGCTGCGGACCGCCAGCGGCATCTCGCTCGAACCGGTGCGGGAGGTAATCGGTACGGACGCGTGGGACCGCTTTGCAGCCGGCCTCGAGCGCTCGCGGGCCGACGGTCTGCTCGCGCTCGACGGCGCACGCGCGAGGCCGACGGGAGTGGGTATGGACCTTCTCGATCGGGTGCTCGAGCGGCTGGTGCCCGAGTTGCTCGCCGATCTCGAATCGGCCCATTATTGACAGCCGACCCCCACGGTGGTACCGTTTTCGGCACATGTCAGGACATAGCAAATGGGCGACGATTCGCCACAAGAAGGGCGCCGCCGACGCCAAGCGCGGGAAGCTCTTCACGAAGCTGATCAAGGAAATCACGGTCGCCGCGCGAATGGGCGGCGGCGATGAAGACGCGAACCCGCGGCTGCGGACCGCCGTTCTCAAGGCGCGCGACGCCAATATGCCCAAGGACAACATCGACCGCGCCATCAAGAAGGGCACCGGCGAGCTCGAAGGCGTCGACTACACCGAGATCACCTACGAGGGTTACGGCCCGGGTGGCGTAGCCATCATGGTCGACTGTCTCACCGATAACCGCAATCGTACGGCGGCCGACGTGCGAAGCATCTTCGGCAAGCACGGCGGAAACCTCGGTGAGAACGGCTGCGTCTCGTACATGTTCACGCGCAAGGGCATCCTCGCCTACGACGCGGAGAAGTACGACGAAGACGGGGTGTTCGAGACCGCGCTCGAGGCGGGCGCCTCCGACGTGGCGACCGAGGGCGAGACAACCGAAGTGACGTGCGAACCGGAGGACTTCGAATCGGTGTTGAACGCGATGCAGGAGGCCGGTTACGAGCACGAGAACGCCGACATCATGCAGATCCCCGAAGCGCGCGTGTCGCTCGACACCGAGGGTACGCGCAAGGCGCTCAGGCTCATCGAGCTGCTCGAAGACCACGACGACGTGCAGGTCGTCTCGACGAATATCGACATTCCGGACGATTTCGACCCGGACGAATGACGCGCGTCGTTGGGATCGACCCCGGACTCGCCTCGACCGGTTGGGGCCTCGTCGAGCTCGACGGGTCGCGGTACCGGTACGTGGAGCACGGGGTGATCACCACGCCGGCGAATACCGACACGGGTGCCCGCCTGCGAACGATTTTCCGCGAGTTGCAGGCGGTCATCGACGAATACCGGCCCGACGAGGCAGGGGTGGAGATGCTGTACTTCGCGCGCAACGCGACGAGCGCAATCCCGGTCGCGCAGGCGAGGGGAGTGGTCTACCTCGCGCTCTCGATCGCCGAGGTCCCCACCTTCGAGTACCCCCCGCAGGCGATCAAGCAGAGCATCGTGGGGGCGGGACGCGCGGAGAAGCACCAGGTGCAGGAGCTCGTGCGTGTCCTGCTCGGCCTTGCAGAGATCCCGCGACCCGACCACAGCGCAGACGCGCTCGCCGCGGCGATCTGCCACCTCGCGCACCGGCCGCAGCAGGAGCGTGTTGCCGATGTTTAACAGCCTCTGCGGCACCATAACCGGCCGCGGCCCGAATACTCTCCACCTGACCACCGGCGGTGTCGAGTGGGAGCTCGAGGTATCCGGGTTCACCCTCCGACGCCTCGTCTCGAACGAGAGCCGTGACGAGGTTCGCGTGTTCACCCATCTCTACCATCGTGAGGACCAGATGCGCCTCTACGGATTCGCCACCGTCGACGAGCGGCGGGTCTTCCTCGAGCTCACGCGCGTGAGCGGCATCGGTCCCCGTGCGGCGGTCAGGCTGCTTTCGGCGACCAGCCCGACCGAGCTGATCGGCATGCTCGAGGCGGAGGACGTCGACGGGCTCGTGCGGCTGCCCGGGCTCGGGAGGAAGACCGCGCAGAAGGTGATCCTGACGCTTCGAGGCAAACTCGTCGCCGAAGAGGGCGAGGCGGTTTCGAGGCACGCCGAGCTGGTAGAAGGGCTCGTGGAGATGGGGTTCGACCGGACGAAGGTGGCCTCGGTCGTTTCACAGCTCGCATCCGAGCTGGCCGACGCCTCGCCGGCCGAGCGCGAGAAGGAGATCTTCCGCCTCGCGATTGTCAGACTCTCCGGCGAATAAGGTATACTGGCTGCGATGAGCGTGCTCCACGGCGAAGAGTCCCCCGAAGACCGGGGCGACGCCCTCCGGGACAACGACGACCACGTCGAAACGAGGCTGCGACCACAGCGGCTCGAGGAATTCCAGGGTCAGGCCGAGCTGAAGCGCAACCTGGGCGTGTTCGTCCAGGCCGCACGCGAGCGGGAGGAGGCGCTCGATCACGTCTTCCTCAGCGGCCCACCGGGGCTCGGCAAGACGACGCTCGCGAGCATCCTCGCGCACGAGATGGGAAGCGAGTTCAAGGTCACATCGGCTCCCGCGCTCGAGAAGCCCAAGGATCTCGCCGGGATACTCACCTCGATCTCCGAGGGGTCGATCTTCCTCATCGACGAGATCCACAGGCTCAAGCCGGCGATCGAGGAGATGCTGTACATCGCGATGGAGGACTACGAGCTCGACTGGATCATCGGGCAGGGGCCGGCGGCCCGGACGATCCGGATCCCCATCCCTCCGTTCACGCTCGTCGGGGCCACGACCAAGGCGGGGCTCGTCGCCGCCCCGCTGTACAGCCGCTTCGGCATCACCGTCAGAATCAACTACTACTCGCTCGCCGACCTCCACGACGTGATTCGGCGTAGCGCGAAGATCCTCGAGATGCGTGTCGACGACGAGTCGATCGGGCTGCTCGCGCGGTGCGCGAGGGGGACGCCGCGCGTGGCGAACCGGATCCTCCGCCGCATGCGCGACTTCGCGCAGGTTCTCGGCGACGGCCGAGTGACGACAAGCATCGTCGAAGAGGGGATGGAACGCCTGCGCATCGACCCGGAAGGACTCGAGGAGCACGATCGGGCGATCCTGCGGACGGTCATCACGACCTACGGTGGTGGACCGGTGGGCGCGGAGACGCTCGCGATCTCGGTGGGCGAGGCGATCGACACGCTCGAGGACTTCTACGAACCGTACCTGATCCAGCGCGGCTATCTGAAGCGAACGCCGCGCGGGCGCGTGGCGACTCCGCGCGCCTACGAACATCTGGGACTCGAACTGCCGCATGAAGACAACGGACTTCTCTTTTGACCTCCCCGACGAGCTGATCTCCCAGCACCCGAGCGAGCGGCGTGGCGAGTCGCGACTGATGGTCGTCGACCGCGCCAGCGGTGAGATCTCGCACCGTACGGTCGCTGATCTGCCGGACATCGTCTCTCCGGATACGGTGATGGTGTTCAACGACAGCCGGGTGCGCAAGGCGCGGCTCTACGGACGTCGGGTCACCGACGATGGTCGGGCAGAACAGCGCGAGTTTCTCCTCGTCCGCGAGCTCGTACCCGAACGCGGTGAGAAGGCCGTGCGGGCGGCCACCGCCGGATCGCCGCGGCCGCGCACCCGCTGGGAGGCGATGACCAGGCGACCGTCGAAGACGCGCGAGGGCAGCACGATCGCCTTCCCCGGAGGGCGCACGGCCCGCGTAGTGGGGCACCGCGAAATGCTGGTTCACCTCGAGTTCGACGAACCGCTCGACGAGTCGTACTTCGACGAACACGGTCACGTGCCCTTGCCGCCGTACATCGACCGGGACGACGAGGCCGACGACGCTGAGCGCTACCAGACCGTCTACGCGCGCGAGCCGGGGTCGGTTGCCGCGCCCACAGCCGGTCTGCACTTCACGCAGAGCCTGCTCGACCGGCTCCAGGCGTCCGGCGTGGGAATCGAGTGGGTGCGACTGCACGTGGGGATCGGGACCTTTCTGCCGGTTCGGGTGGAGAACCTCGACGAGCACCGCATGCACGAAGAGCAGTGTGAGCTCGCACCGCGGACCGCCGAGCGGCTGAACGCCGCGCGCACCGCGGGAAAGCGCCTCCTCGCGGTTGGCACCACATCGGTGCGCACGCTCGAGAGCGCGTGGAACGCAGAGACAGCCCGGCTCGAGCCGTTCTCCGGGGAAACCGACCTGTTCATCCGGCCCGGCTACCGCTTCGGCGCGGTGGACATGCTGTTCACGAACTTCCACACGCCGCGCTCGACGCTGCTCATGCTCGTGAGCGCCTTCGCGACGCGCGGGCTGATCCTCCGCGCCTACGAGGAAGCGGTCCGCAAGCGGTACCGCTTCTTCTCGTACGGCGACGCGATGCTGATCGTGTAGCGAAGCAAGGAGCGGCGCGGCGCCGGTCGGCGGTCGGTGAGCCCGCGGGCTCGGTCAGTACGTGGACTCGTCCATCGCCTCGAACCGGGCGCGGACCCGCTCGAGGCGGTCCTGGTGACGTTCGATGATCGCGCCGTAGTCGAGCTCACCGTGCTCGATCCGCCAGCTCTGATCCTCCCACGCCTGGATCTCCTCGAGGTTGAGCCACGGGAAGTCCGCAGCCTGCGAGCTCCACTGAACGGCCTCCTGCCAGTAGTGGCGCGCGAGCGAAAAGAGGTTCTCGGCGCGCAGCAGGCTCTCCAGATTGTCCTCGCGCCACGGCTGGTTGTAGAAGTAGGCGTCGAACTTCATGTACTTCGACGCCCAGCCGAGGTACTGGTCGACGAGGTGCAGGTTGAGGTGCATCCAGAAGAGGTTGCGGTAGTATTCCCACTCGCGCGGTGTCTCGATCTCGGCGAGCGCGTAGAGCGGGTTGGCGAAATCGGCGTCGAGCGCGCGTTCGAGCCACGCGATGTTCGCCGCGTAGTCCTCCGGGTACATGTAGAGCTGCTCGTGGTTGAGCTCGTAGAGCTGCTCCTTGTAGATCAGACGGTACGCCTGCGACTCGACGGCGGTGATCGCGATGAGCACGGCCAGCGCGAAGATGCGGACGAATCGGCTCATGCCTAGAGTATCGACGCCTCTTCGAGCGCGCGCCAGATCTTTCCGGCGATCTCCTCCTCGGCGGCGGTGGCGTCGATCGTCACGACCGTCGATCTCTCGCCCGCACGCCGGAGGATCTCGAGGTAGCGGGCGCGGACGTGCTTCTGGTACTCGAGCCGCTCGTAGATCTCCCTCTGCGGTCGGTTCGCCAGCCGCCGCTCACCCACGTCCACCGGCACGTCGAGAAAGATGACGAGCTGGGGCTCATCGAACCGTTCGTTGAGCGACGCGACGAACGACTCCTCGGCGTCGATCGCCTGATAGGCGAGCGAGCTGTACGTGTACCGGTCGCAGATGACGATCTCCCCACGGGCGAGGTGGTCGCGAATCCCGCCGGGCGAGGTGAGGTGGTCGCACCGGTCGGCGGCGAAGACGTAGGCGACGGTCTCCGGCGATACCGTGAGCTCGCCGGAGAGGATGTCGCGCGCGATGAGACCCATGGGCCGCTCGGTGGGCTCGCTCGTCAGCCACGCGCGCCGGCCGGTATCGCGAAGCCGCTCGGCGAGCAGCCGCATCTGCGTCGTCGTTCCCGAACCGTCAATTCCCTCTAGTACTACAAAACCCTTCAACAGGTTCGGCCCGCCGTTCACGAAACCGCCTTTTTCCGGTACATCTGCTGTGGTACATTATAGTGTGGAGAGGTGACGATCAAGGTGGTGGAGTTTCATTGAAAAGGCCCATAGTGCGCCTGACCGTCCGGATCACGGCGGTCGTCCTCCTGCTCTCCGCGATCATCCTGGTTCTCGGTCCCGTGCGGGGCGAGTTGGAGCGCCGGTTTGCGCAGATCAGGGTACAGGCCGTAGAGCAGCTCGAGGACGTGCTCGGCAGGAAGGTCTCCTACGCGAGCATCTCACCGTCGGTCCTGCGCTACCTCAGCGTCAACGATCTCACCATCCACGGGAGCGAGGCTGAACCCGCAGACCTTCTGACCGTCGAACGCGTGCGCATCTACTATCGCCCGCTACGACTCCTGCAGGGTCGCTACGCGGAGGCGTTTTCCGAAATCCGCATCGAGAACACGTCCATCGCGGTGGACACGCGTCGTGACAGCGATCTCGCGTCGCTGGTCTCCGATCTGCTCGGCCAGCAGGAGGCGGCCGCACGAGCCCGCGCGCGCGAGCGGACCGAAGGGAGCGCCGAGGACTCGGTTCCCCGGACCACGCTCGCCGACATCCTCCCCGACGACATCGTCGTCAGCGGCCGCAACATAGAGCTTCGCCTCCGGTCGTCTCTGGGCGTGCTCGAAATGCAGCGGCTGTTTTTCACGACCACGCTCGCCGACGAAACGGTCGATGTGCGGTGGCAGGGCGATGCGCGACTCTCCGACACGCCCGAAAGCCTCCCCGTATCCAGGGTGACCGGCCGCGTCGAGGGCTCCGGTACGGTGAACGCGGCCTCCGGAGAGACGCTCCTGGAGGTCGTGGTTCCGGTGCTGCGCAGCGACGTAGCCACGGTACGCGGACAGGTCCTGCAGGTGCGATTCTCCGACGGGACCCTCGAGGCGCGTAACGTCGGAAACCGTGATCCGATCGACATCTACGTGCGCTACATCGACGGGACCGGGGAGCTCTACGCCCGCCTGCTCGCCGGCGGGTACCGGCTGAGCGAGCTCGTAACGCTCGAGGGCGAATACGAGCTTCTCAATGAGTACCTCGCGCTCCCGCTCCGTGGACAGGCGAGCGCGACGCTCACGCCGGATGCGCTCTCCTTCGGTGGCTCGCTGTTGACCAGACTCGAAGGGATCGCGGAGGTGCCCTCCGGCGACCTCACGATGCGCTTCGACGGAGATGCGAGCGGGGTCGAAATCGACGAGCTGCGCTACGAGACCGCGCTCGGTACGGCGACTTACCGGGGCGCGCTTCAGCTCGACCCGCTACGGCCGAGCGGCGAGCTCGCGATTCGCAACCTCACCTACGGCGGGATCGAACCGTTGACGGTGACCGCACGGCTACGATCGTCGGGCGACACGGTCGAGATCGCCACCGGCTCGTTCCGCTACGCCGGGTCGAACATTCGCGGCATTGCCGGGAACGTGACGCTCGACGAGAATCCCACGGCGGACCTCACCGTGGAGATGGGAAGCGACGGCGCCTCCCGGCTCGAGGCGGTGACCGTGCACGCGGCCGACGGTGCGCTCGTTCGCGCGCGAGTAGACGCCAGGGGCGTCGAGCCGAGCCGCCTCGTCGACCTGCAGCGAGCCGTCGTCCCGGGTATCGAGCTGCCGGACCTCTCGCTGCTACCCGATGCCATGGTCGTGGACACGCGATTCGAGCTCGACTTCACCGACGGCCCCTTCCTCGACGTACCGCTGTTCTACGCTTACGACGCCTCCCGCCGCTCCGATCACCTCGCGTTCTCGCTCCAGTACGACGACCGTGCCGTGCGGGTGCGCGATCTGACCGCGAGCTACGAAGGCTACGACGGTCGCGGCGACTTCACCGCGGCGATCGAGTCGAGCGGTGCGGTCCGGTTTACGAGCGACGTGGTCGTTGAGGATATCCCCTACGAGTTCGCCGGGCGGCTCGAACCGGACAACAGCCTCGAGATCAGCGGCCTCTACGACGTCGACGCCCGGCTCTATTTCGGCGAGCGCGACGAGATCGTATTCCGGGCGAGCGGTGACATTCCGCTTCCGGTCGCCACCGCCGACGGGACCGACGAGCCGGGCCGGCTCGGCTTCGCCGCCGACGGTTTCTTCTTCTCGCGCGACGACTGGAGGGTGGATGTCGCACGGCTCACGGCGTCCGGCATCCCGTACGGTCCGGTGCCGCAGGCGGCCGTCTCGCTCTCCGGTACCTTCTCTCCCTCCGGCGCGCGACTCGCGACGCTCGGCTACGAAGACCCGTACTCGGCGCTCGAGGGTACCGGCTCGCTCGCCTGGGATCTCGACGCGCTCGCCGGATCGGCGGAGTTCTCGCTTTCCGGCGAGGCCGAAGAAGACGAGCCGGCCGAATCGTACGAGATCCGCGGCTCGTTCGACGACGGGGAGGTTACCGCAGAGGCGACCGCGCGGCTGGTGCCGCTCCTGCGCCTCGGCGTGGAAACGCTTCGCGGCGCGGTCTCCGGCACGGTATCCGCGCAGGGTACGCTCGCCGCGCCGACGATCCGGGTCGACGCCGAGCTCGTGGACGGCAAGTTCAACAACGACCCGGTCGATCTGGCGGCGCTCGTCGAAATCGGGCCGACCGAAGTAACGGTTGCCGACGGGTCGGCCAGATACGTTCGCACCCGGGCGAAAGACCTCACCGGGAAGCTTTCGCTCGAAGACGGTTCGCTTTCGCTGTCCGGCCTCCTCGAGCAACCGTCCGCCGAGAACGGAGATGTCACCGTGAGCGTCGAGGGGTCGGGAACCTTCTCGCAGCTCGACGGACTCGCAGACGTCGTGAGCTCCGATTTCGACGGCCGGCTCGTGCTCGGAGGGCTCCGGGTCAGGGGCGACACGCCGTCGCGGTGGACCTTCGATGTGGCGCGTTCCGACCGGGCGACCCGCGCACTCGGCGGTCCTCAGGACGCGATCTCGCTGGCGCTCGACGAATCCGGCGCCTTCGAGGCGTCGATCGACGAGCCGCTGCCGGTGCGCTTCGACGCGGTCGGCTTCCTCGACGGCGGTACGATCGAAGCCGACCTGACGAGGGTCTGGGGAGACGGCGCGCGGCTGTGGGCGATCATCGATTCGCCCGGCTTTGCGCTGACCGGCGGCACGGCAACCGGCAGCGTCAGAATCGTCGGGCCGCTGAACGACCCGGACTTCTACGGTACGCTCGTTGCCGAGCAGGTGACCGCGGAGGTCGACCTGGTTACCGAGACGCTCGGGCCGGCGCGTACGTTCATCGTCTTCGACGAGAAGGTCCTTTCGGTGCGCGAGACGGTCATCAGCGCCGGTGAGGCGCGCGCGCGGGTGGGCGTGGAGGCGGTTCTCGACCGGTGGGTGCCGCAGGAGTATCGAGTCTCGGTCGCCACCGAGGAGGGCCGTCCCGTCCGCGTGGCCGGCGACTTCGGCGGTGTCGCGGTCGACGGAACCGCCGCGGGAACCATTGTCATCTCCGACGAAACCGGCATCACCCGGATCTCGGGCGACCTGACCGCCGCGTCCACGGCAATCACCCTCTCGGAGGAGGAAGCCCAGGAACCGACCGGCGATGAGGGCGATTTGAGCGTGGATCTCACGGTCCGTACGGGTCGGGGGGTGGAGTTCCTCTGGCCGACGGATGCCTTTCCCATTCTGCGCGGCTTCGCGGACGTCGGCGAGTCGATCCGCCTCACCTACGAGAGCGCCTCGTCGAGCTACTCCGTCACCGGCGGTGTCGACATCCAGGGCGGTCAGGTCTTCTACTTCGACCGAAGTTTCTACATCCGCGAGGGACGGATTACCTTCGAGGAGGACGAGCTGGAGTTCGACCCGCTGCTCTCGGTCAACGCGGAGATTCGCGAGGTCGCCGACGAGGGACCGGTGGAGATCTACCTTGTCGCCGAGGAGCGCCCTCTATCGGAGTTCACGCCGCAGTGGCGAAGCGATCCACCGCTCTCCGAAGCCGCAATCCTCGCGCTCCTCGGTGGGAACGTGTTCGTCAGCGAAAGCGGCAGGCCCATCGACCTCTCCGGGGCGGTCCTGCTGACCAGTGACGTCGTGAGCCAGTTCGGCATCATCCAGGGGTTCGAGAGCACCGTGCGCGAGGCCCTGCAACTCGACCTGTTCAGCATCCGGACGCAGCTCTTTCAGAACCTGTTGCGTGGCGTCATCGACCAGGATGAGGAGTACCCACTTGACACGAGCGTCCCCTCTCTTGGACAGTATCTCGACAACACTACGCTCTTTATGGGAAAATACTTGGGGACGGACCTCTTCCTCGAGCTGCTGGTTCAGTTACGCGCGAACGAGCCCACGGGGCTCGAGACGCAGAGCCTCGCGGGGGTTGAGGTCGAGTCGGAGTTCGGGCTCGAATGGCAGACTCCGTTCTTCCTGCTGGAATGGACGTTCTTTCCGCGCGATGCGAGCACTCTGTTCCTCACAGACAACACGATCAGCTTCTCCTGGGATTATTCGTACTAGCAGGTATACTCAGGTGACAGGAGACTTCATGCGACGCACTTTGCAGGCTCTGTTCATCCTCGCGGTTTTCGCCGTGCCGCTCGCAGCGCAGAACGGCGAGTGGTACCTCGACCAGACGATCCGCGATGTGGAGTTCGTCGGCCTCTCGTCGGTCTCGCAGAGCGAGCTCGATCCCATCGTCCGTCCCTACCTTGGCGAACCGTTTACCGACAACCGCTTTCTCGAGCTGCAGCGAAGACTCTACGCGCTCGACTTCTTCGAAAGCATCGTCCCCGAGGCGGTGCGGCCGGAAACCGGCGACGGTGTGATCATCCGCTTCACCGTCGAGGAGCGTCCCACCATCGACGAGATCCGCTTCGTCGGCAACCGCCGTATCCGTACCGCAGATCTGTTGAGCGAGATCGTCTTGACGCGAGGCGATATGCTCACGCGCGCCAAGCGGCGCGTAGACGAGCAGGCGATCCTCGACCTCTACCTCGAGCGAGGACACCCGGATGTGGAGGTTTCGAGCAGAGTCGAAGTGGAGGAGGAGCGCGGCGAGAAACGTACCGTCCTCGTCTTCACGATCGACGAGGGGCAGCGGGTCACCGTTCGCGAGATCAACTTCTCGGGCAACGACTTCGCCTCCGCGTCGACGCTGCGCGGTCGGATGGAGACGAAGGCGCAGAGTATCTTCAATTCCGGCGTGTACCAGGACCGGGTTCTCGAAGAGGACCGCTTGCGTATCCTCGAGTACTACCGCGAACGGGGGTACGTCGACGCGGAGATCGAGGAGATCGCGCGGGAGACAGAGCGCGACGAGGAGGAGGAGCGCACCGACCTCATCCTGACCGTGTTCATCGAAGAAGGAAACCAGTACACCTTCGAGGGAATCGAGTTCGAGGGCAATACGATCTTCTCCGACGAGGAGCTCGCCGAACTCGTGCGCGTGCGTGAGGATGCCGTCCTCGACGCGATACGGCTCGAGGAGGGCATCGGGCAGGTCCAGGACCGCTACTACCAGAGCGGCTACATCTACAACGCTTTCAACGTCACCGAGGACCGCGACGAGCAGGCGCTCTCGATCTCCTACACGGTGGAGATCACCGAGCAACCGCGCGCGCATATCGAGAACATCATCATTCGCGGCAACGACAAGACCGCCGATGAGGTGATCCTGCGCGAGATTCCGCTGGAGGTAGGCGACGTCTTCAGCGTTTCACGTATCCGCGAGGGTATTCACGACCTGACCAATCTCCAATACTTCTCCGCGGTCAACCCGGAGACGCCGGAGGGCAGCGTCGAGGGCCTCATGGACCTCGTGATCAACGTGGAGGAGGCGCAGACCGCGGACATCACCTTCGGTGTCTCCTTCGGAGGCGGGGCGGACTTTCCCGTTTCCGCCCGGGTGGGGTGGAACGACCGCAACTTCCGCGGTCAGGGACAGACGCTCGGGTTCCAGGCGCAGTTCTCGCCGTTCGAGCAGCGACTCACGCTTGATTTCCTCGAGCGTTGGTTCGCCGGAGAGCGGTGGTCGGTCGGCGCCGATCTGAGCGTGAACCGCTCGGTGCGCCAGGGCGTGGAGCAGGACATCCTCGCACCGGTCTTTGACGCCGACGACCCGAACCGGGTGCCCGACCCGTACGAAGGCATCTACGTCTTCGGCAGCGATCCGCCCGACGACAGCCCCTACGCCGCCTACGAGGCCGGAGACGTGTTTCCCGACCCGGTGACCGATGACCTCATCGAGGAGTACGACCTGGTCACCGACTACGCGTATGCTCGCGAGAACGACGAGGCCATCCCCGAAGAGTATCTGATGGACTACACCGAGTGGTCCATCGGTATCGGTGGGAACACCGGCTACCGCTTCCGCACGACGCTGGGCACGCTCACCTTGTCGACGAACCTTCGCTCGTCGCTGAACTACGTCGGGTACGACCCGAGTCGAGTGCGCCCGCACAGTCCCGAGCTGCGCGCGAACCTCGACGACTGGCAGCTCGTCAACAAATGGGGTATCACATCGACCCTCGACCGCCGCCGGGGCCTGGCTCTCAGCCCGTCCTCCGGCTACGTGTTCAGCCAGGGGGTGACCTTCGCCGGCGGTTTCCTCTTCGGCGACCGGCACTACATCCGCACCGACTCGCGCGCCGAAGGGTACGTCACGCTCTGGGACGTGCCCGTCTTCGAGAACTGGAACTACAAGACGGTGCTCGCCGCGCACAGCGACATCTCGTTCATCCTCCCAACGCCACGGATACACGGAGTAGACTCGTCGTGGCCGGAACCGGTCGCGGGGGGCGATCTGCTCGCGACGAACCAGATGTTCATCGCCCGGGGCTGGGACCCGGTAACCGACGGCGAGGCGCTGTGGAACAACTGGCTCGAGCTGCGAACGCCCATCGCCGAACAGGTCGTGTGGGCCGATACGTTCCTCGACGGCGTGCGACTGTGGACCGATACCGAACAGATCGGGCAGGGGAAGATCGACGACATGCTCTTCGGCCTCGGTGCCGGGTTCCGCTTCACGATCCCGCAATTCCCCATTCGGATCTACCTCGTGAAGCGCTTCCGCGTCGTCGAGGACCCGTCGAGCGCGGTCGGACTCGGCATCCGAGGACAACAGGGGGACCTGTTCAACTTCAACGACACCGCCACCGGAGGACTCGACTTCGTGTTCTCCATCGGCGCAGACCTCTTCTAAGGAGCCCGACGATGACCCACCCCCGTCCTGCGCGACGCGCATCGGCCCTCCTGCTCGGCCTCAGCCTCTTCTTCGCCGCGGGTTTCGCCGGCGCCGAACAGCTGACCACCGTCGCGGTCTTCGACCTCCAGCAGGTGCTGCTGAGCTTCTACCAGGATTCCTCGGCGGTCCGCGAGTATCGCCGGGCAGAGCAGGAGTACCGCGAGGATCTGCTGCGCGCCGAGGATTCGCTGAGCGACTATCAACGACGCCGGGCCGACGCGGTCGACCGCGGCGATACGCGTACGGCCCAGCGCCTGCGCGAGGACATCCAGGCGCTGCAGGAAGACATCGTCGCGCTGCAGGAGCGCTGGTTCACCCGCCAGGAGGAGCTGCAGAACGAGCTCGCCGGTGAGGAGTTCTACAACCGGCTCTACGATACCGCCGAGTTCGTCGCGCAGGACAACGGGTACACGATGGTCGTCGACGCCGACGCGCTCGGTATCGCGCTCTTCTGGTATAGCCCGGAGATCGACGTGACCGACGAAATCATCGAGGAGCTCAACGCCAGGTTCCGCTGATGCCCGACACGACGCCGATGATGCGCCAGTACGCGCGCATCAAGGACGAGCACCGGGATGCGATCGTGTTCTTCAGGCTCGGTGACTTCTACGAGATGTTCCGCGGCGACGCGGTGGAGGCCTCGCGTCTGCTCGGGCTCACGCTCACCAGCCGTCAGGACGTCCCCATGTGCGGGGTCCCCTACCACGCCGCCAAGGGATACATCGCCCGGCTCATCCGCGCGGGCCGCAAGGTCGCGATCTGCGAGCAGGTCAAACAGCCCGACGGGAAGGGACTCGCCGACCGCGAGGTCGTCCAGGTCGTAACGCCGGGAACCGTCACCGAGGAGGACTACCTCGAAGCGACGGCGAACAACTACCTCGTCTCGGTAGGCGCCACGCCCGCCAGCCTCTCGGTCGCCTACATGGACCTCTCTACCGGAGAGTTCGGCGTCTCTGCCGCCCCCCGCGGCGAAGCGGGCATCCACCTTCGCCGCGAGCTCGCCCGCCTTCAGCCGCGGGAAGCGCTCGTACAGCAGTCGCTGCTCGAGGTCGAGCCGGTCTCCCGCGCGCTCGAAGAGCGCGGCGAGATGCTCGTCAACCGCTTTCCCGACTGGTACTTCGACCTCAAGAGCGCGCACGAGCGCGTCTGCCGGCTGCTCGACGTGATCAATCTCAAGGCCTTCGGGCTCGACGAGGAGGCTCCGGAGCCGCTCGCCGCCGGCATCCTCCTCGACTACGTCAACGACACGGCAAAGAGCGTGCTCGCTCACGTGCGCGACCTGCGCGTGGGAGAGAGCCGAAGCTGCGTCGGGCTCGACGAGAGCACGATCCGCAACCTCGAAATCGTTGCGAATCTCCACGACGGCTCGCGCCGTTATACGCTGCTCGAAACGGTGAGCGAGACGCGCACGGCGATGGGGGCCCGCCTGCTTCGCCGGTGGCTGCTCGCGCCGCTGCGCGACCCGGACGACATACGCGAGCGCCAGGAGCAGGTGACGCTGCTCTACCGCAACCAGCGCGAGCTCGCACGACTGCGCGACGAGCTCGCCGCGGTGCTGGACCTCGAACGGCTCGCCGGTCGTGTCGCGATGGAACGAGCGCACGCGAAGGACCTCGTGGCCATTCGGGATTCGCTCGACCACGCGCTGAAGCTCGTCGAGCTGCTCGACGCCGGACCGCTCGCGCGTCTGGACTACTGCCGGCGCTTCGACGAGGAGCAACGCTCGAATTGCGCGGGCCTGCGCGACGAGCTCGCCGCGGCGCTCCTCGACGAGCCGTCGACGCTGCTCACCGAGGGGCGCATCATCCGGCCCGGCTACCGCGACGAGCTCGACCGCCTGCACGAGCTGCGCGACAACTCGCGCGGTGTCCTGGAGGAGTACGTCGCCTCCGAGCGGGAGGACAGCGGTATCGCAAGCCTGAAGGTTCGCTACAACAGGATCATCGGGCACTACCTCGAAGTCACCAAGGCGAACGCCGACCGCGTCCCCGACCATTTCATCCGCCGGCAGAGCCTCTCGAACGCCGAACGCTTCACGACCGAACGACTCTCCGAGCTCGAGGGTGCGCTCAACGACGCCGCCGAGCGCATCGTAGACCTCGAACGCGAGCTCTTCCTCGAGCTCCGCGATCGCGTAGCGGCTCGCGTCGGACACCTTCTCGATCTCGGAACGCACCTCGCGCGGCTCGACGTGCTCCAGTCGTTCGCGCAGACCGCGACCGTTCGGGGATTCGTAGCGCCCCGGATCACGACCGACGAACGCGTGGCGATTACCGCCGGCCGGCATCCGGTCGTGGAAGCGCACCTCCCCGCCGGCGCGTTCGTGCCCAACGGGCTCGAGCTCGACACCGCCGGGCGCTTCTTCGCGCTCATCACCGGCCCGAACATGGCAGGCAAGAGCACGTATCTGCGCCAGACCGCGCTCATCGTGCTGCTCGCGCAGATCGGCTCGTACGTTCCGGCCGACGACGCGGAAATCGGGATCGTCGACCGGATTTTCTGCCGCGTGGGCGCGAGCGACAACCTCGCGCGCGGGGAGTCGACCTTCCTGGTGGAGATGAACGAGGCCGCCTTCATCCTGCGCACCGCCACGAGCTCGAGCCTGGTAATCATGGACGAGATCGGACGCGGGACGAGCACGAACGACGGCGTGGCGATCGCGCAGGCGGTGACCGAGTACCTCGTGCACTCGGTGCGCCCGCGCACGCTCTTCGCCACGCACTTCCACGAGCTGACCTCGCTCGAAGCGCCCGGCATCGCGAACCTCTCGCTCTCGGTCGCCGACGAGGGCGGTCGGGTCGTCTTCCTCAAGCGCGTGCAGGAAGGTCCGTCGAACAACTCGTACGGCATCCATGTCGCACAGCTCGCCGGTGTACCGCTACCGGTGATCAGCCGCGCGCAGGAGGTGCTCGACGCGATTCTCTCGCGCAAGGAACCCGATCGCGCGCAGCTGCCGCGACCGACCTTCGACGAGCCGGAGGGACAGGTCGATCTCTTCGACCCCGGCGAGCTGATCCTCCAGGAGCTCGCCGGCATCGACCTCGACGAGATGCGACCGGTGGACGCGATCGCCCGCCTCGCTCGCTGGAAGGAGGAGCTGCGACGCCGCCCTTCGCCTACAGACCGCGGGTAGCGACTACCAGCACCACGAAGATACCCATCGCGACGAAGCCGGCCGCCGCCGAGACGCGAAGCCTCCAGAACGCGAACTGCCCGATGAGCATGAGCACCCAGGTGACGGTGTAGACGAGCGCGAGCGGCGCGGTGGGCACACCGGCGACGAAGGGGACCCCCACGAGCCTGCCGATCACCGCGATGAGCGCAGTGATCGCGAACGCGACCGCGAACCACCCGAGGTAGTTCACGAGGGGAATCCCGAGGTAGCGGCCGCCCTTCGGCCAGCGCCAGAAATCCCACGAGACCATCATCGGGTCGAGGTAGACGTCCCACGCGGTGAACGCGGCCGCGGCGACGACCCACTGCAGGACCGGGGAGCCGGGCGCAACGAGCGCGCCGACGGCCCACGCGGGCGGCATCATCATCAGCCACGCGAGCGGAATGAGCACCGGAACGCGTGCGACCTGCGGCTGCAGGAGGTCGGTGTAGTGATACTCCCCGAACGGAACCCCCACGCGCGAGCCGATCGCCTCGCTCGCCCAGCCGAGTACGGGCACGAGCACGACGACGAGGACGGCCCACGCACCGAAGCTCGTGGCGAGCGCGGCGATCACCGCGGCCACCTGCGCGAACACGCCGGCGGCGATCCCCACGTGCTCGGCGCCCTCGCCGGCGACCCAGCGCACGACCGGAACGCTGATCATTACGAGGATCCACACACCGGCGAGAATCCCGGCGAGCGAGAGCGGCTGAAAGACCGATGCGAGCTCGGTGAGCATGATTACACCTTCCCGAGAAGCTGAGTCCTGGCAAAGGCCACCAGAAAGGGGGCGATGGGTACCGTGGTCATAATGGCGATCGTCTCGGCGAGCGAGGTCTTCTCGTCGAGGAAGCGGAGCATGCGCTGAATCGGGTTCTTGCCGAACATGGAAGCGAACGCCGGCTCACTCAGCTCTCCGCGCCGGTACATCACCTGCAGCAGCGTCGTGTCGAGCGCACGGAAGCGCAGCGGCGTGCGGGGCAGGTCGAACGGATGTCCGTGGCGGGCGAGCGAGGCGACGATCGCGCTCGTGTCGTGCTGGGTTCGCCGGAAGGCGTAGCCGGTGCTCGCCTTGACCAGTCCGCCGCGCGTCCCGATCGCGAGCGTCGCCTCGCCCTCCCGCCTCCGAACCGGCTCGTCGGTCATGGGGATCACCCCCTGCTCGCGCTCGACGACCCGGTACTCCTCGACTCCGAGCACGTCGCGCAGGTACGCTTCGATCGCGCGCGTGTACTCCTCGCTTTCGAGCAGGTTCGCCGAGAAGAGGGTGTACTCCACCAGTGCTCGGTGCTGCGAAAAGGGCAAGACGTAGACGAATCGCATCTCGTTGTGCTGCGGCGTGCGGAAATCGAAGAGCGTAGCGGTATCGGGATCGAAGAGCGGCCGGGTCGTCTCGATCGTCCAGCCGACGAAGTGCTGCTTCAGATAGTGATGGCTGCCGGCGCGCGCATCGCTTCGACGCTCGTACTCTTCCGGCTCGAAGCGGCTGTCGAACACCCACCTGCCGCGCACGGTGCGCGTATCGGTCTCGACTCGTGCGGCGTCGCCGATGTCGACGATGTCGAGGACCCTCGCGCGTTCGAACTCGACGCCCGGCCGCCTCTCAAGTACGTCAAGGACGGTATCGTAGAAGTCCGCGCCGCGTATCATGTTGTAGCGGTACTCCCCCAGGTCGAAGTCGTTCGTCCACGCGTCGGTTGCGAAGCGCAGGCGCGGCCACGAGTGCACGACAATCGAATCGAATGGTTCGATCTCCCGGCTCCAGTAGCACCACGTACGGTCGTTCTCGCCCTTCGTCTCGGGATCGACGATGAGGATCGAGGCGTCGGGATAGGGGCCGGTGACGAGTGCGTGGGCAAGGCTGAGCCCCGCCATCCCCCCGCCGGCCATGATGAAATCGTAAGCCTCCATGCGCGTACCTCTGCTGTTCGTACGCCTCTGAAAGTAGCACCGGTGCCGACAATGGTAAACCGAATCGAAGCAGGATGCGCATTCGTTGCGTAGAACCGGTGTGAACCTCCTCGACGTTCTGCTGCCCGCTACCTGTCTCGTCTGCGGCGCGACGATCTCGCCCGACGAACGGCGTCCGGACAAGAGGCCGCGTGGCGTCGCGGTCTGCGCGAACTGCAGGGAGAGCTGCCTGCCGGAGGCGCCCCGTCACGCGTGTCCGGTCTGCAGCATCCCGTTGCCACGCTTCGTCGAGTGCTGTGAGCGCTGCCGTCGCGAGGCGTTTGCCTTCCGCCGTGTGATCGCGCTGCATCGCTACGACGGCGTGCCCGCCGAGCTCGTTCGAGCGTACAAGTTCGGGCGGCACCGGTCGCTCGCGCATCTGATCGGCGAGACGCTCGCCCCGACGATCGCGGGCAACAGCCCGCGTGAGGCTGCCATCGTACCGGTGCCGTCGAGGCGCCGATCGGTGCGCGCACGCGGGTTCGCCGGCGCGGATCTCATCGCGCTCGCGGCGGGCCGATGCTCCGGCCGCGCGGTTGTCCCACTGCTCGCCATGAGCGCGAAGAACGCTCAGAAGACCCTCGCCTACGCTGCGCGGCGCGACAACGCGCGTCGTGCGGTCTTCGTCCGCGCGCCGGCTCGAGTACCGGCGTCGGTGGTGCTGGTCGACGACGTGTTGACCACCGGCACGACGGCCGACGCGTGCGCGCGCGCGCTGCTCGAAGCCGGAGCTCGCGAAGTGCTCGCCGTCACCTTCGCGATCGAGTACTGACGGTTGTACCGCCGGTGTACTCTTCGTATGCTACCGGTATGTCCGAGCAGGAATTCCTCGACGCGCTCGTCTTTCGCCGTGTGCAGTACCGCTACCGAAGGCGGGTCTTCCAGTTCGATCTCTCGCAGTCGCTGTTCTCGAGCGCCGGAGTCGACAACGGCACGCACCTTCTGCTCGCGATGATCGCCGAGGAGCTCGAACCCGACGACTACACGCGGATCGTTGACCTCGGAAGCGGCACCGGGACGCTTGGCATTCCGCTCGCCGGCACCACGGACGCCGAACTCGTCGCGATCGACCGCGACGCGCGGGCGGTCGCGTTCACCGAGCGCAACGCGCAGATCAACGGGATCGACCGGATTCGCACGCACAACGCGCTCACCCTGCCCGAGGAGACACATGGCGGGCCGGAGCTCGTCCTCTCGAACCTTCCCGCCAAGGCCGGCGAGCCGGTGCTGCGGATGCTCGTCGCGCAGGTGGCCCGACGCGCAACGGCGTCGGGAGGGACCGCCGCGGTGGTGATCGTAAAGCCGCTCGCAGCGTTCCTCGCGAAGGTCCTCGACGAGCTCGGCGCCACGCTCGTCGCCGAGAGGAAGACCGCGAACCACGCAGCGGCGATCTTCGCGTGCCCGATCGCCCCGCAAGCGGATGATTCAGAGGAAGGGGACGAGGAGCTTCCGCCGGGGTTCCTGAGAACGACGGCGACCTTCGAGGGACCGCGAAAGCGCTACCAGATACGGACCGCGTACAACCTTCCCGAGTTCGACGGTCTCAGTTACCGAACCGCGCTCGCCTTCGACCTGTTGACCGAGCATAGGCCGGGCGGGCACACGCTGCTCTACGGATGCGGGCAGGGTCACCTCGCGGTAGGGCTGGGACAGCGAGGCGGACGCGGCCTCGAGCTCGAGATCGCCGATCGGGACCTGCTCGCGCTGCGTCTGACCGCCGCCAACGCCGCGGGCAACGGCGTCGAGCCGGCGAGCGAGATCACTGTCGCCACACCGGGAATGCTCGGATCACGATTCGCACCCGGTTCGTTCGCCTGGGTCGTCGTGGACGACGACCCGGCACCGGGCTCGCGGTGGAACGAGGAGATCCTCACGCTCGCCGACCTGCTCGACGATGCCGGGCGGCTTCTCGTGGTATCGCGGAGCACGACCGTCAGCCGCCTCGAGCGGGTCGCCGGCAAGCGCCTTCGGCAGATATCCGAGCGACGCATGCACGGGTTCCGAGCGTCACTCCTCGCGTCGAACCGTTGACGTTGACGTGCCGGTTTTGGTAGTGTGTAGCTAGTTCGTCTTCCCGATGAAGAGTCGGCCACCGACTCTTTTTTTGTGTTCGGGTAGGAGGGGACGTGTCGGACACGACGGGCGCACTGCACGAGCAACTCGAGGAGATTGTTCAGGGCGTCGGGTTCAGAATCGTCGAATTGAACATGAGCGTGATCAAGGGACGTACGCACGTGAACTTGGTCATCTACCGACCGGAGGGCGTGAGCATCGACGATGTAGCTCTCGTCCACAAGACGGTTCTTCCCCGAATCGAGCTGCTCCTGGACGATCGGGACGTCGCCCTTCAGGTGGCAAGTCCCGGCATCGACCGTACTTTCAAGGACAACGTCGAGTTCGCGGTCTTTGCCGGCAAGGGCGTCAGGGTTCTCTCTCGGGAACGCGACGACTGGGTCTGCGGTATGATTGGAGAAGTGACCGATCGGGACGTGGAGATAGATACACCGGAGGGCGCGATCAAGATCGCCTTCTCGGACGTCCAGAAGGCCAGGCTGGACTATACACAGGAGGTCAGGTAAGACCAATGTCAAGTGAATTGGGCGATGCCATCCGGCTCCTCGTCGCGGACGATGGAATCAGCGAGGATCTCGTACGTCGTACGGTTGAGGAGTTCCTGCTCGCGGCGTACAAGAAGAAGTACGGGACCGCAGACAACGCGGTCGTGCGCTTCAGCGAAGACGGGGCCGACGTCACGCTGTACGCGCAGCGAAAGATCGTGGAAGACGTCTACGACCCGGTCAGCGAGGTCTCGCTCGACGAGGCTCTCGCCTACAACGACGAGTGCGAGATCGGCGACGAGCTCCTGATCGAGATCAATCCGAACGAGTTCGACCGCGTGGCCGTCCAGAGCGCCAAACAGAAGGCGCGTCAGACGCTGCGCGAGATCAAGAAGGATACGCTCTACAGCGAGTTCAAGGACAAGGTCGGTGAGATGATCATCGGCTACTACCAGCGTGAGCGCAACGGCAACATCTTCGTGGACCTGGGCAAGACAGAGGGGATACTCCCCAAGCGCTACCAGAGCCCGCGCGAGGTGTACCGGCCGAACGACCGCATCAAGGCGATGATCTACGAGGTCAACAAGAACCCGAATGGCCTGCAGATCGTCCTCACGCGAACCCATACCGAGTTCGTGAAGCGCATCTTCGAACTGGAGGTGCCGGAGGTATACGACCAGACCGTGGAGGTCTTCAAGATCGTCCGCGAGCCGGGCTACCGCACCAAGATCGCCGTCTACTCGAACCGTGACGACGTCGACCCCGTAGGCGCCTGCGTGGGGCTGCGCGGCGTACGAATCCAGGGTATCGTCCGCGAGCTCGAGGGCGAGAAGATCGACGTGCTGAAGTACGACAACGATCCCCGGGAGTTCCTCCGGAACGCGCTCTCGCCGGCCGAGGTAAGCCACATCGTCATCCTCGACGAGGCGAAACGTCAGGCCCTCGCCGTCGTGCCGGAGAGTCAGCTCTCGCTCGCGATCGGCAAGCAGGGGCTCAACGTCCGGCTCGCGAATCGACTCGCCGACTGGAGCATCGACGTCAAGACCCAGGCGCAGTTCGCCGAGATGGATCTCACCGCGGAAACCAAGCGCGCCGTCAGCGCGCTGTTCGGCGAGCTGCCCGAGGAAGCCGACGAGATCATTCGCATCTCCGAGCTACCCGACATTCCCCCGCATATCGTGCGTATGCTCGAGAATGCGGGCTATGAATACATTGAAGATCTCGTTAGTCTGGGCGACGACGAGCTACAGACAATCGAGTCGCTGTCCGGCGAGGACATCTCGACGCTGCGACGCATCATCGCGGAGAACGTAGAGATCATCGAGACCGAGGACGAGGCTGGCGACGAGTACGAGGAAGCGTACGCGGACGAAGAGGTCGAAGAGGAGTACGCCGAAGAGTACGAGGAACCGCCCGCTGAAGCGGACGTTGTCTCGCCCGTCGAACACGACGAGGAAGAGGAGGCCGCCGCCGGCGAAGCTCGGCCGGAAGACACCGCTGTGGAAGCACCTCCGTCCGGCGAGGCGCTCGCCGACGCTGAGGAAGAAGCGGCCGAAACGGACGAGGAAGCCGAGGGCGACGAGGAAGAGGAGATTACCCTCATCTCCGAGCTGCCCGGCATCAGCGAGCGGGTCACCCGCATCCTGAACGAGGCCGGCATCGAGGATATTCTCGATCTGCTCGACATGCCGGAGAAGAAGTTGCGAGAGCTCGAAGGCATCACCGAGGACGACGTCGCGGCGATCCAGGAGATCATCTCCGACAATGTTGAAATTATCGAAGAGGATGAGGATAATACCGAGGTTGATTGACGCGCCTTGGAAGCCGAAGGAGCTGTATGGCAGAGGACCAGGATAAGCAGAAGCCAAAGACGACTCTAATCAAACACCGCAAGGACGAGGGCGAGGCCCACGGCGGAGATGACGCGGACCGCAAGAAGGTGCGAGTCGTGGTCCGTCGGAAGACCAAGCCCAAGACGAAGAAGCCCGCGGCGGAGACGAGCACGAGCTCCGGCCGACCCGCGGCGCAGCGCAGCGAGTCCAGCGAGTACAAGCCGTCTGTGGTGCGCAAGGCCGACGAGGTTCCGCCGTCCGTACGCGAGCAGGCGAGACAGAAGCCTCAGCAGGAACCCGCTTCCGAGGCCCACACGCGTCCACGTGCGGAGGGGACCGCTGAATCGGAGACCACCGGAGCGTCGGTCTCGAAGACAGAGTCTGCAAGCGCCGCACCGAAGGCTGCCGAACCGGCGGTCGACCGAAAGACCGAGGCGAAATCCGCCCCGAAGCCGTCTGCACCGGAGAAACGACCCTCCTCAGAGGAGGCGAAGCCCTCCGCCGAAGACCAGAAGCGCAACCGTTTCACCGTCTCAAACTACAAGGAACCGCCGCCCTCGGTCCGCGAGTCGGTACGAACGGGACGCGGTACGGGTCAGCCGGGCGCCAAGCCCGCGCGCGTCGGCCCGTCTCGTGACGGGCGTCCGGGCGCACCACGACCGGGCGGTCCCCCGCGACCATTTCGCAGCGGCCCGCGACCGGCGGCCGGCCCACGGCCGGGCGGGGGTCCGCCACCGGCGGACGATCGCAAGCCGGCCGGGAAGAAGTTCTACAAGTCAAAGAAGCGTGACTACCAGCGTCGGGACAAGCACCAGGAGAAGGAGCTTCACTTCAAGCAGAAGAAGTCTGCTCCTCGCGCGAACCCGATTCCCAAAGAGATCGACATCATGGAGGTCGTCACGGTCAGCGAGCTCGCTCGCAAAATGAACCTCAAGGCGTCGGACCTCATCGGGAAGCTCATGGGAATGGGCATGATGGTCACGATCAACCAGCAGATCGACGCGGAGACCGCGACGCTGCTCGCCGACGAGTACGGCTGCAAGGTCAACATCGTCTCGCTCTACGACGAGACCATCATCGAGAGCGAGGACGACAAGGACGAGGACCTCGCTGCACGTCCACCGGTGGTGACGATCATGGGCCACGTCGACCACGGGAAGACCAAGCTGCTCGACACGATCCGCTCGGCGGACGTGGTGGGCGGCGAGTTCGGCGGGATCACGCAGCATATCGGCGCCTACCAGGTGCGGGTGAGGGACGACCAGGTCATCACCTTCCTCGACACCCCGGGTCACGAGGCGTTCGGCCTGATGCGGGCCCGAGGAGCCCAGGTCACCGACATCGTCGTGCTCGTGGTCGCTGCGAACGACGGTGTCATGCCGCAGACCCGGGAGGCGATCGACCACGCCCGTGCGGCGAAGGTTCCCATCATCGTAGCGGTCAACAAGATCGACCTGCCCGATGCGAACCCCGACCGCGTCAAGCAACAACTCTCGGACCTCGACCTCATGCCCGAAGAGTGGGGTGGGAACACCCTCTTTGCCGACGTCTCGGCTCTCAAGGGCGAAGGCATCGACGGGTTGCTCGAGGCGATCCTCCTGCAGTCCGAAATCCTCGAGCTGAAGGCCAACCGGGAGCGGGACGCCGAAGGCACAATCATCGAAAGCCGTATCGACCCGGGCCGTGGTACGGTATCCACCGTGCTGATCGAGCGTGGAACGCTGCGCGTAGGCGACAGCTTCGTCGCCGGCGTCTATCCCGGTAAGGTACGCAGCATGTTCAACGACCGGGGCGAGCGCATCGCGGAGGCCGGGCCGGCCATGCCGGTGGAAATCCTCGGCTTCACCGGGATACCGGAAGCCGGCGACCCGTTCCAGGTCACCGAGAACGAGAAGGTTGCCCGCCAGGTCGGCGACAAGCGTCAGGAGCTGAAGAAGGTCGAAGACGCCCGAAATGTCAAGAAAGTCACACTCGACAACCTCTACGACAGCATCCAGGAGGGAGAGGTCGACGAGTTGCGCGTGGTGATCAAGGGTGACGTTCACGGTTCGGTGGAAGCGATCCAGACGAGCCTGGAGAGGCTCTCCACGAACGAGATCCGGCTTTCGGTCATCCGGGCGGCGGCCGGCGCGATCAACGATGACGACGTTCGGCTCGCCGCTGCAAGCGAAGCGATCATCGTGGGCTTCCACGTGCGGCCTACCCCGACGGCGCAGCAGCTCGCCGAGCAGGAGAAGGTCGAGATCCGGAAGTACAACATCATCTACGATGTGGTGGACGACATCCGCGACGCGATGGAGGGCATGCTCGCCCCGGACTACCGGGAAAAGACGATCGGGCAGGCCGAGGTGCGCGATACGTTCAGGGTGCCCAGGATCGGCCTCATCGCCGGCTGTTACGTCACCAGCGGCGTCGTACGCCGCAACGCGACCGTGCACATCGTGCGCGACGGCGTGCAGATCTACACCGGAAAGGTGGAAAGCCTCAAGCGCTTCAAGGACGACGCGCGCGAGGTGGAGTCCGGATACGAGTGTGGTATCGGCATCGAGAACTACAACGACGTCAAGGTCGGCGATCGGCTCGAGGTGTTCGAAATGGAAGCGATCGCCAAGACGCTCGGAGAAGCACATGGCTAACGTACGTCTGAAACGCGTCGAGAGTCTCCTGCGCGAAGAGATCAGCTCGCTGGTCCTGCGCGACGAGATCAAGGATCCACGCGTGGATTCGATGGTCTCGATCAGCGGCGTCGAGGTGTCGAAGGACCTCGCGCACGCCAGGGTACGTGTCTCGGGGTTCAAGTCCCGCGGCGAGCTCGAGACGGCAGTCGAAGGTCTGAACAGCGCCGCAGGCTTCATACAGGGGCGTATGGGGCGAAAGCTCAAGCTGAAGGCTACGCCGCACCTTTCCTTCGTGGCGGACCACAGCATCAATGAGGGCTTCAAGGTCAACCGGACGATCGACGAAACCGTCGGCCACGCCTCACAGGGATGATCCAGTAGCCGACGTGAGCCATGTGGGGGTCGTGCTTCTCGACAAGCAACCGCGCGTCACCTCGTTTGCAGCGCTGTCGTCGGTCAAGCGGGCGGCTTCCACGAGGAAGGTAGGCCACACGGGCACGCTCGATCCGTTCGCAACGGGGCTGCTCGTCGCGCTCGTCGGCAGCGCGACGCGTACCGCGCGCTACTTCAACGGCCTTCCCAAACGCTACGAAGCTACCTTCGCCTTCGGCCGCGAGACAGACACCGACGATCTTACCGGCACGACGAGCCGGGAGTCTCCCTTGCCCGCGTACGACGCGGTGCTCGAAGCGCTCGGGCGGTTTCGCGGCGAGCTCGAGCAGCTGCCGCCGAGTTACTCGGCGGTGCACGTACAGGGCCGGCGGGCGTACGAGATCGCCCGCGCCGGACAGACGGCGGCGCTCTCACCGCGTCGCGTGACCGTCGATCGGCTCGAGGCGTGCGGCGCCGTCGTCGATCATGACGCACTCGTCTCGCTCGACGTCGAGCTGTCGTGCTCGGCAGGAACGTACGTGCGCTCGATCGCTCGTGACCTCGGTCGCGCGGTCGCGAGCGCGGCGCACGTCACGAAGCTCAGACGGACCGCGGTGGGCCCGTTCGGCGTTACGAGCGCAGTCTCACCCGACGAGCTCGAGCTGCCGCGCGACCTGCACGACCTCGCGGAGATGCTCCCCGCGCTCGATGGAATCGAGCGCCTCGATGTCCCGGCGTCCGTCGCGCGGGCGGCGGCGATCGGTCATCGGCTCGGACCCGACGAGCTGAACCTCGGCAACGGCGACGACGGCTCGCTGCTCGTTCTTGCGCACGAGAACCGTGCGGTTGCGATCGTCTCGGTCAACGAAGGGCGGGTGGGCTACGAAATGGTCATCCCGGTCGGAGGGCAGCGGTGACCGAGGTCGCCTGGACGAGCCTGGACGGCGAGTACGCGGGGCGCCCGACCGCACTCACCGTCGGCGTCTTCGACGGGCTGCACGCCGGTCACCGCGAGCTCATTTCGCGCGTCGTTGAGTCCAACCGGCTGTCGGTGGTCGTGACGTTCGAGCGCCATCCGACGGAGCTTCTCCTCCACGATATGGTCCCGGGCTTCATCATGAGCCATCGCCAGAAACGGACGGCGCTGCGCGATATGGGCGTCGACCTGAGCGTGCTCGTCGACTTCAACGACCGGTTCCGCCTCATGCCGGGTGTGGATTTCCTGCGCGCGCTCGCCGAGAACTTCGATCTGAGACGCCTCGTCGTCGGGCACGACTTCCGATGCGGCTACCGCCTCGATACCGACGTTGACGCTATCCGGGCCTTCTTCCGCGGCACGAAGACCGACATCGAAGACGTGGCCCCGGTCAAGAGCGGCGAGGAGACCGTATCGAGCACCCGGATTCGCAGGCTCGTCCTCGAAGGCGAGGTCGCCGCGGCGGCGAAGCTGCTCGGCAGACCGTACGCGCTCGACGTCGAAGACGAGGCGATCGAGATCGACGCCGACCGCGCCTACGTGGTGAAGGGGCCTGGTGGGCTCCTGCCGCAGAGCCGCCAACTCGTTCCACCGTGCGGTAGCTACGAGGTGGAGCTTGCGTGCGCCGGAGAGGAACCGGTTTGCAGCGTGACCTCGCGACGCGCGCACACGACCCGGGCGCGTCGCGAGGCGACGCTGGAAATAGGGGAGAATTCTCTGAGCTGGCCTCTGGCAGCAGAGGAGACTATTCAGTATATTGTCGTCAAAGATCGTAGGTAACGAGTAAGGAGTAGATTGCATGCCCTTGACCAAGGAGCGCAAGAGCGAGATTGTCGGCCAGTTCGGCACGAATCCCAAGGATACCGGACGAACGGAGGTCCAGATCGCTCTGCTTACCCAACGAATCACCGACCTCACCGAGCACTTCAAGACGCACAAGAATGACCACAACTCGCGGCGGGGACTCCTCAAGTTGGTCGGACAGCGACGGCGGCTGCTCGACTATCTCGCCAGACAGAACCTCGAGGGCTATCGAACGCTGATCAAGCAACTCGGAATCCGCAAGTAGCCGATTCTCGAGCCGCGCCCGATTCGCAACGGCGTCCGCGCGTGCGGGAAACCACGGCCACCTCGCTACCCGCGAGAAAAAGAAGGTAATCGAATGCATCGTGTAAGTCTCACTATCAACGGCACCGAGCTGGTCTTCGAGACCGGCAGGATGGCGAAGCAGGCCAACGGAGCCGTGTTCGCTACGTACGGCGGAGGCGCCGTGCTCGCGACCGCAACGTGCGGATCGGAACCGGTCGTCGGGCTCGACTACGTGCCCCTGCAGGTCGAGTACAACGAGAAGTACTACGCCGCGGGCA
>CAZVEF010000008.1:0-42730 GCA_964625715.1 uncultured Spirochaetaceae bacterium
TCGACGGCGCCTTCCTCTCGCGAGGACAGCTGCGCGTGTTCAAGCACAACAGCGCCGACAGCCTCGAGGCGGTGCTCAAGCGCGTGAACCGCGACCGCAAGGGCGGCGTGCTGATCCTTACCGAGGGCGTGTACGGCATGACCGGAGACCTGGCGATCCTGCCCGAGATCATCGAGCTGGCGCGGAAGTACGACGCCCGGCTCTTCGTCGACGACGCGCACGGCTGGGGCGTCATGGGCGAGCACGGCCGCGGCACCGCAGACTATCTGGGCGTGCAGGACGGCGTAGACGTCTACTTCGGCACCTTCGCCAAGGCGTTCGCCTCAATCGGCGGGTTTTCGGCTTCGTCGAAGGACGTTGTTGAGTGGATCACGTACAACGCCCGCACCCAGGTGTTCGCGAAGAGCCTGCCCATGGTCTACGTTCAGAGCCTGCGCAAGGCGCTCGAGCTGGTACGGGCCGGCGACGAGCGTCGCGAGCGGATGTGGCAGAACTCGAAGGCGCTGAAGGACGGGCTGCGGGAGCTCGGTTACTACATTGGCCCCGGTGACTCGCCCATCTGCTCGGTCTTCGTCCCCACCCGCGACGAGACCGTTGAAACCGTCGGTGTGCGCACGGTCGGCTACCTCCGCGAGCGTGGTATCTTCGTGACCGCGGTCGTCTATCCGGTCATCCCGCTCGGGCTGTGCATGTTCCGTATGATCCCTACGACGAGCCACGAGCAGTCCGACATCGACAGGACGATCGCCGCGTTCAAGCAGATGCGCGACGAGTTCGGCATCGACCCTACGATCGAAGGCGAGGATCTCGTCAAGGTGAGGAGAGTATTCGGCGCGTGAACGAGCTGAACGACTATCGCAGCGAGACCGGAGACCTCGACGCGCCGGCGCTGCTGCGCTGGGCCGCGACCGCCTTCGCGGGCGAGACGCCGGCCGACGAACCGCTGGTAACGCTCGCCTCGAGCCTGGGCGCCGAGGACCAGGTGCTCGCGCACATGATCGCCTCCGCGCGCCTGGAGGTACCGGTGTTCACGCTCGACACCGGTCGTATGTTTGCCGAGTCGTACGACCTCATGGAACGTACCCGCGCCGAGCTCGGCGTCACGATCCGGCCGTACTTCCCCGACGCGGACGCCGTCGAGCGGATGGTCGCCGAGGATGGGCCGAACCTCTTCTACCGCTCGGTCGACCTGCGCAAGCGCTGCTGCCACGTCCGCAAGGTCGAACCGCTTCGCCGAGCGCTCGCGGGCAAGCGCGCCTGGATCACCGGTCTGCGGCGCGCACAGTCGGTGACGCGCGCGCAGCTCGAAGTCGTCGAATGGGACGAGCAGAACGAGCTCTACAAGATCAGTCCGCTCGCCGACTGGAGCGAGGAGGACGTCTGGGCGTATATCCGCGACCACCACGTGCCGTACAACGCGCTGCACGATCGGGGGTTTCCGTCCATCGGGTGTGCTCCCTGCACGCGAGCGGTCGCCCCCGGTGACGACCCCCGATCGGGTCGCTGGTGGTGGGAGCGTCCCGAACACCGCGAGTGCGGGCTCCACGTGCGCGACGAGGCCGTGGGCCCGGCAGACCCGAAGGTGCGCGTGAGTGCGGTCAGGCTCGACTGAGGAGCGCACTTCCGGCCGCCTTAAACTGTCATCGACCTTGCAGGTCGCTCGCCGCTAACTCGTTTCGCCTGGGCGCCATGCGACCACCATGAATGGCGCGGACGGCTTCGATTCTGCAACGCCCCTCAGGAGCACAAGTTGCGGCATTCGGACCTGCAAGGTCGATGACAGTTTTTTTAGGTCACGCGCGCGAGACCGAGCAGCCTGACCATCCACTTCGGCAGCGGCTTGTCCGCCGACCGACGAGCGAGGTTGAGACTCAGCCCCAGCTTCTTCACGACAGGCAGCTTGTGCGTCTCCACGAATTCGATGAGCGTCCCGTCGGGGTCCTCGATGTAGCTGAATCTCCCGGCTGCCTCGCCCATGTCGAATGAGTTCGCGCTGTCGACGGTGAACGCGTGTCCCGCCCCGGCGCAGCGCGAGGCGAGCGCATCCATCCCCCGCACGTCGAAGCAGAGGTGGATGAAGCCGAGATCGCCCCAGAAGCGGTCGGCAAAGATCTTCCGTCCGCTACCCGCCTTCAGCTGGACCAGCTCGATGGTGCTCGAGCCCAACAGCTCCGCGAACGGGCCGCGGCGCGGCTGCGAATGCCCGAGAAGGACGCGGCGGACGGCCGCGTCGCCTCCGGGCAGCGGGCTCAGGTCGTCGAAGGTGCCGCTCGTGTCGTAGCGCACCTCGTCGTAGCCGAGCACGTCGCGGTAGAGCGGCAGCGCGCGGTCGATGTCGGAGCTGCCGATGATCGCCCCCGCACCGCCGCCGACGACATCGGGTCCGCCAAACCACTCTTCGGCCGGCGTGATGCGGAAGAGGTTGCCGCCGGGGTCGCGGACGAAGAACCGCCTCACGCCGTCCGGACCGGGCGCCGGGCGCTCGAGCGCGGCGCCGAGGCCGGCGAGCCGTTGGTAGGCCTCGCCGACGTCTCTGCTCTTCAACACGCCGGCGAAGATGCCGATGTCGCCGAGCCGGAGCTCGGTCGCCGGACCCTCGGGCGTGCGACTCGTGTACTGCCAGATCTCGAAACCGCCCCCGCCGGAGAGGTTGACCGCGAGCACGGCGTTTCGGCTCTGCACCTTCCCGCCGGTGTAGCGCGTCATGAACGGCGCCTCGGCGGCCTCCTGGAACACCGGCACGTTTATCCCGAACGCCCGACGGTACCACTCCCACGCCGTCTCGACGTCGGTGACGCCCACGCCGAGCTGCTGGATCCCGCTGATGATGCAGCTCATACGTTCAGTTCCTTCTTCACCGCGGCGAACTGCTCGACGGTGTAGTCGAGCTCGTCCTTCGTGTGCGCCGCGCTCACCTGACAGCGGATACGCGCCGTACCCTTCGGCACGACGGGATACGAGAATCCGATCACGTAGACGCCACGGTCGAGGAGTCGGTCGGCCATCTCCCGCGCAAGCTTCGCCTCGCCGAGCATGACCGGTACGATCGGGTGCTCGCCCGCCGGCACGTCGAGACCGATCGCTCCGATCTTGTTCCGGAAGTACGCCGTGTTCTCCTTGAGCGTGTCACGAAGCGCGGGGCTCGCCTCGAGCAGGTCGAGCACCGCGATGCTCGCGGCGACGATGCTCGGCGCGACGCTGTTCGAAAAGAGGTACGGCCGCGAGCGCTGGCGCAGCAGCTCGACCACCTCCCGGTGCGAAGCGGTATACCCTCCCGTCGCGCCGCCGAGCGCCTTGCCCAGCGTCCCGGTCATGATGTCCACCCGACCCATCACGTCGTGGTACTCGTGCGTGCCGCGCCCGTTCTCTCCGAGGAAACCGACCGCGTGGCAGTCGTCGACCATGACGAGCGCCTCGTAGCGGTCTGCTAGATCACAGATGCCGGGCAGGTTCGCGATCGTGCCGTCCATGCTGAACACGCCGTCGGTCGCGATGACCTTCGTGCGCGCCGCTGCGGCCTCCTTCAGGCGCTCCTCGAGATCGCCCATGTCGGAGGCTTTGTACACGTACCGCTTCGCCTTGCACAGGCGCACGCCGTCGATAATGCTCGCGTGGTTGAGCGCATCCGAGATGATCGCGTCCTCGGGACCCAGCAGCGTCTCGAAGAGCCCGCCGTTCGCGTCGAAGCACGACGCGTAGAGAATCGCATCGTCGAAGCCGAGGAAGCCGGAGAGCCTCGCCTCGAGCTCCTTGTGGATCTCCTGCGTACCGCAGATGAAGCGGACCGACGAGAGCCCGAAGCCCCAGCGGTCGAGGCTGCGCCGGGCGGCCTCCACGACATCGGGATGGTTGGAGAGTCCCAGGTAGTTGTTCGCGCAGAAGTTGATCACGCGATCGCCGCCGGCGACGCCGATCTTCGAGCTCTGCGAGCTCGTCAGTACCCGCTCCTCCTTGAAGAGGCCCGCTTCGCGAATCTCCTCGATCGTCTGCTCGAATGCGTCTCTCGCCCGTCCGTACATAGCTCCTCCGTTCGCGCTCTCCCCATTCTACGGGGCGCGGGATCAATACACAATCGCGAGCGCCCAGTTCGCGAGGACGAGGACGACCATGAGCGTGGCGCCCGTCGCGTCGGTACGCGCGGGGGGCTTCGCGACAAGGCTCGCGCTCGAATCGACACGTGCTGCGGCATCGCCTGCCTCAGCGTGCGCGGCGCCGCCCGCATGCGGTGGGTACAGTTCGAGCAGGATCTCGTCTACGCTCGCGACGAGCCGCTTCGCCGACACGCGGCGCCGCGTGTCGAGCACGCGCTCGAAGTAGAAGAAGAGCCTTCCAAGCACCCCGCCGAGCGTCCCCGGCAGCCTGAGATCGGGCCGCACGGCGAACAGCGATATGAACACGAGCCCCACGATCGCGAGCCCCTTCAGCAGCCCCTGCTCGAGCGCACCCTGGGTGACGCGTATCGGCCCAATCTCGAAGAGGACTCGACCGACCGGCGTGAGCAGGTTGAAGAAGGCGATCGAGCTCACCATGATCAGGAAGTAACCCCACCGAATCCGCTTACCGGCGAGCGTCGCGACCACGGCGAAGAGCACGACCTGGACGGAGCGCACGAGGAGATTCTGCTGAAGGAGGAACGCGACGATGACGAGCACACCTGCGAGGAAGATGTGCATCGGCGCGGTGTGCCGCGCGAGCCGGTTGGGCGGCCTACGCCTGCGAGCCATCCAACTGCTCCTGCAACGACGCGAACCAGCGCGAGCGCATTCTGAACCGCTGGGCGAACAGACCAACGACGAGCCCGCTCGCCACGCCGAGCGCGAGGAAGGCCGGCGCGATCACCCATGCGCTCCGGCCGAAGATGAAGGTCACCGACAGCGATACCTGCACGACATTGCTCGCGAGCGAACCGAAGAGGCTCACGCCGATCAAGGTGATCCAGCGGCGGCCGGCGCGGTGGACGGCGAGCATCACGAGCGCGCTCGCGAGGCTTCCGGCGACCGAAAAGAGAAAGACGTAGCTCGCGAGCGTCCCGTTCACGAGCCCCTGACCGATTACCTTCAGCGCGACGAGCAGCAGCACGTACCCCGGCGCAAACAGATCCAGCGAGAGCAGCACGGGCAGATTCGCGAGCCCGAGCCTGAAGAACGGGAACGGCTTCGGAAACAGGTATTCGATCGTCGAGAAGAAGAGGCACAGCGCTCCCATGAACGCGAGGAGATCGAGGCGTCGATCGTTGTGGCTATGCATCGTACGGCCGCACGATGAGGAGGGTCACGTTGTCCCCCCCGCCGCCGGCGAGCGCCACGTCGAGCATCGAGCGTGCCACCGGCTCGAGATAACCCGCGCCGTCTTCGTCCCGATCGGGAAGGTCGCGCAGAAGCTCTCCCACCCTGGACATATCGGCGTAGTCGGAGAGTCCGTCGCTGCACAACAGCATCGCGTCGCAGCCGCCGGGGTCGAGCGTGCCCACGTCGAGGCGAAACTCGTCGGGCATGCCGAAGCAGTTCGTGATGATGTTTCCGGGGATGGACGGATCGCCGCGCTCCTCGCGCAGCGTGTGATCACGGCTGATCTGCTCCAGCCGACCGCCGCGCGAGCAGTAGAGCCGACTGTCTCCTGCGTTCATCCAGCCGGTGAACACGGATGAGACGACGATTCCGGTCCACGTCGTCGCCATGCCGTGCCGGCCCGGACGCCGATTTCCCTCGCGGACGAGCTCCGCGTTGACCTGAGACGCGATACGCCGTGCTTCCGCTTCGACGTCGGCCGCACCGCGAGGCGTATCCGGGCCGGCCCGCCGCACGACCGCGCCGAGGCGCCGGGCCATCTGCTCGACGACCCACCGGCTCGCGACTTCTCCCGCGGCGGCCCCCCCGACCCCGTCTGCGACCGCGAGAATAACGCCGTCGCTCTGGCGGGGCCCGATCCGCCTCGACCGGCAGCCGGACCGAAAGAAGGCGTCCCCGATCCAGACGGCGTCCTCGTTGTGCTCGCGCACGCTTCCTGTATCGCTGATGGCCGCGACGTCCAACGCCGTGGGGAGATTCACCATACTCGCACAGTGTACCAACGGTGGGCACCATGGCCAAGAACCGAGCTTGACGCGAGGGTCAACAGGTAGTTGAATGGACGTGAGCAGACGATCGTCTGCAAGGAGGGCCTATGTTCAAGCAGTTGCGGGATGTGGAGGGGTTTCGACTCACCGCACAGGACGGCGAGATTGGACACGTCACGGACCTGTACTTCGAGGACGCCGCCTGGGCGGTCCGCTACCTCGTCGTAGCCACCGGGTCCTGGCTCTTCGGCAAGAAGGTCCTCATCTCGCCGAACGCGGTCGAGAAGGTCAACTGGGACGAACAGTGCATCAAGGTCAACCTCACGATGGAGCAGGTTCGCAACAGCCCCGACATAGACACCGACCGTCCCATATCCCGGCAGCAGGAGGCGGAGTACCACCTCTACTACAACTTCCCGCCGTACTGGGGCGGCGTCGCGCTGTGGGGGCGCTACGATGAGCCGGGCGGCGAGACGACCGAAGCCGAGTCCGAAACGACCCGGCAGGACGAGGAGTACGGTGCGCACTGGGACAGCCACCTGCGCAGCGCGCGCGAGGTCCGCGGGTACCACGTGGTCGCGATCGACGGGAAGGTCGGGCACCTCGACGGCTTTCTCTTCGACCCCGCCAAGTGGGCCATTCGGTACCTGGTCATCAACACCGGCGGCTGGCTGAAGAAGCACGAGGTGCTCTTCACGCCCAAGCTGGTCGACCGTGTCATCTGGGCGGAAGCGACGGTGAACGTCAATGCGTCGCGCGAGCTGATGGAAAGCGCACCCGCCTATGCGGCTGATATGGCGATCGATCGAGCCTTCGAGGAGGCGCTGTTCAGCCACTACACCACGCACCCCTACTGGGAGGACGAAGCGTAGATGATCGGCCGTCAGCGGAAACTCGGGCTCGCGCTCGGCGGCGGCGCCGCTCGCGGGCTTGCGCACCTGGGTGTGCTCAAGGCGCTCGAGGAGGCCGGCGTGCGTGCCGACTACGTGTGCGGTACGAGCGCCGGCAGTATCGTAGCATCGCTCTACGCCGGCGGCTACACGTGGGAGGAGATCAGCACCGTGCAGCGCGCGCTCGACTGGGGAGACTTCGTCCAGCCCGTCTTTCCGAGGATGGGCCTCGTGCGCGCCGACAAGCTGGAGAAGCGGCTCGAGAACCTACTGGGAGATCGAAAGATCGAGGAGCTCGACATCCCGTTCCGGGCGGTGACGGTGGATCTGGTGAAGGGCGAGCAGTTCGTCATCGATTCGGGGCCGGTCGCCCCCGCGGTCCGGGCGAGCTGCAGCATCCCCGGTATCTTCGAACCGCTCCAGGTCGACGGTCGCGTGCTGGTCGACGGTGGCGTACTCAACGACGTGCCGGTCGACGTGTGCCTCGACATGGGTGCCGACTACGTCATCGCCGTCGACCTCAACAGCGACATCGTGCAGCAGAAGGCACCCGACAACATCTTCAACGTCCTCATGTCCTCCTTCGCGATCATGGCGCGCGGGTGCCGGCACGACCGTCGGGCGGAGAACAAGGGGAACGTGCGCGTCATCACGCCCAACCTCGCGGATTTCAACTACTACAATCTCAAACGGCTCGACGAGCTGATGCAGCGAGGCGAGGACGCCATGCGCGCGGCGATGCCGGAGCTGCTGGCGACGCTGAGGAAGCGTCGCGTCCTGGCCTGACGGCCCCGCAAGGGCCTGTACCATGAGCACGGCGGGATTCGAACCCACGACTTCCACCTCCGGAGGGTGGCGCTCTATCCAGCTGAGCTACGTGCCCGACGCGACAATCTAAGCGCTTCTCTCGTCCGCTGTCAAGCAGCATACGCCGCGCGCCGCCTTGACATCCCTCCCGCGGCCGCTACAATCGCGGCGAATGAAGCTCACCGCCAAGAACCTGCCCGTCTTCCTGCGCATCCTCCTGTTGTGTCTCGTCATCGGGACGCTCGCCTGGGAGCTCGTCGAGCGGCTGCTCGAGCTCGCCGGCGTAGCGCTCGACGTGTCGGTGGGACCGATCGGTTTCGACGTCGAGGTGATCGCGCTGTCGGTGATGGCGAATCCGGGCACGCTCGTCGCGCTCGTGCCGGCCGTCGCGCTGTTTCGCAGAATGTGAGGTCTCGGATGCCTTCTTCAACGAGCCGCGCCGCCGATCCTCTGCCCTCCCGAATCATCCTCGCCTCGGCTTCGCCGCGTCGGCGCGAGCTGCTCGTGCAGATCGGGATCGAGGCCGATGTCATCCCGGCGAGCATAGACGAGGAGTCGATCCGCCACGACGACCCGGCGACGCTCGCCGTCGAGCTCGCGCGCGCGAAGGCGCAGGCGGTGCTCGAGCGGTTTGCACCCCCCCGGCGCGCGCCCCCTGCCTCCCGCGCCGGGGGAGCGGCAGACGACGACATCGGGCCGCGGGGCCGGGATCTCGCCGGTCGCCCGCTCCTCGCCGCCGACACGCTCGTCGTGGCGGCCGGCGAGATCCTCGAGAAGCCCGTCGATCGCGCAGATGCTCGCCGGATGGTCGGGCTGCTGTCGGGCCGCACGCACCAGGTGGTCACCGGGGTGGCGGTGGCGTGGCTGCCGCCGGCCGGCGCAGCGGTCGAGCACGCCGGTTCGGTGGCCTCCCCGCCTGAGGATCGCATCGGCACGCCCCCCATCCTCGCGCGCTCGTGCGAAACCGACGTGACCTTCGCCACGCTCTCGGAGCGCGAGATCGAGGAGTACCTCGACTCCGGCGAATGGCGCGGCGTCGCCGGCGGCTACCGCGTCCAGGGACTCGCTGCGCGCTACGTGACGCACCTCTCGGGAAGCTACAGTAACGTCGTAGGGTTGCCTCTGCACCTGCTCTACGCTATCCTTACCGGAACCCGTATCGGCGGTACGAACCGCACCAAAGGTGCGGATAATCACCCGTAGGGCGCCTCGAGCGGCCTGCGGAGACTCCGGCAGCGGATGGTCCGCTGCACGAGAAACAGAGATGGGGCGCCGTGAGACGGCGCATGAGGAGGAATTGTGGCAGTTGTCACCATGAAGAACCTGCTCGAGTCAGGTGTGCATTTCGGTCATCAGACCAAGCGGTGGGACCCGCGGATGAAGAGGTTCATCTTCGCCGAACGCAACGGGATCCACATCATCGACCTGCAGAAGACGATCGCCTGCATCAGGGAAGCCTACGATGCGGTCCGTCGCACGGTCATCGCTAACAAGCCGGTGCTCTTCGTCGGCACGAAGAAGCAGGCTCAACAGGCTATCCAGAGCGAAGCCGAACGATGCGGTATGTTCTACGTCAACAACCGCTGGCTCGGCGGCATGCTCACGAACTTCACGACCATCAAGAAGTCGCTGCTCCGTCTGAAGAAGATCGACAAGATGGAGATCGACGGGACCTTCGAAAGCCTCACGAAGAAGGAAGTCGCCCGGATCAACAAGGAGCGCGCGCGGCTGGAGAAGAACCTGGGCGGCATCAAGGAGCTCAAGGAGCTCCCCGGGATCATCTTCGTCATCGACACGCGTAAGGAGGCGATCGCGGTCGCCGAGGCGCAGCGGATGGGCATTCCCATCGTCGCAGTCGTCGATACGAACTGCAATCCGGAGGGCATCGACTACCCCATCCCGGGCAACGACGACGCGATCCGCGCGATCACGCTCTTCACGCAGATCATCGCGAACGCGGTCATCGAGGCGGACAACGAGATAGGTCTCGAGGTCATCGAGAGTCTCGGCGAGGAAGAGGAAGCAGCGCCGGCGGCCGAGAGCGAAGCAGAGCCCGCCCGGGCCGCAGACCAGACCGAAGAGCCCGCGGCCGCGGAGGCCGCTGACGCGGAGCCCGCGGCCGCGGAGGCCGCTGACGCGGAGGCCGCTCAGGAGGCACCCGCGGCCGCGGCCGGTGAAGAGGTCGAGACGGTGCCCCTCGCGGCAGCCGCCGGAACCGAAGAGTCGGCCGAAGACGCCGACGCTTTCACCGCGGAGGACTACTCTGACTTCGAGCCCGACGAGGACGAGACGAAGGACAAGCAGCCGGAGCTCGACGTCGAGGACCAGATCGTCGACCGCGCCGGTATCGACGAGGACGAGATCCAGGAGGAATAGGTGGAGATAAAGGCAACCGACGTAAAGAAACTCCGGGAGAAGACCGGAGCCGGCATGATGGACTGCAAAAAGGCGCTCGCCGAGGCGGAGGGCGACTTCCCGAAGGCAGAGAAGATCCTCAAGGAGCTCGGCCTCGCGGCGGCGGCCAAGCGTGGCGGCCGGGCAACGAACGAAGGCCGCGTCTTTACGAGGGTAACCGAGACGAAGGCGGCCATCCTCGAGCTGTCCTGCGAGACCGACTTCGTCGCCCGCAATCAGGACTTCGTCGACCTCGGCCAGTCGATCGTCTCTGAGATGGTGGATACCGGGAAACCGGCTACCGACCCGTCGTTCGCCGAGAAGGTGAACGAGGCGATCACCACGATCAAGGAGAACATGGCCGTCCGTCGGGGCGAGGTCATGGAGATCGGACCGACCGAGCTCGTCTGCGACTACATCCACGGCGAGAGCGGTCGTATCGGCGTCCTCGTCAAAGTCAAGGTAGACAACGCCGATCTGCGGACCAACGAGGCGGTCAAGCAGTTCGCCTTCGACGCGGCACTCCACGTCGCAGCGTTCCGACCCACCTTCCTGTCCATCGATGCCGCCGACCCGACCTACGTCAGCGAGCAGGAGGAGATCTTCGCCGCCCAGGCAAAGGCGCTCGGCAAGCCGGAAAACGTCACGAAGGGCATCGCCACCGGGAAGCTGAAGAAGCACCTCGCCGAGATATGTCTTCTCGAACAGGGCTTCGTCAAAGACGAAAAGAAGTCCGTCGCGCAGGTCGCCACGGACGTGGGCAAGGAAGCCGGCGGCAACGTCGAGGTCAGCGGTTTCGTGTACTATATGGTCGGGGAAGAGGCCTGAGCAGGGCCGTTCTCCGGCCTCTTGTCCCGAGGCAGGCCCGTCCGAGGAGGAACGCATGAGCAGTATCATCAAGCAGACCGAAGACAAGATGAAGAAGAGTCTGTCGGCGCTCGAAGACGAGTTCAACACGCTTCGCACCGGACGGGCATCACCCGCCCTCTTCGACAAGGTGCGCGTCGAGTACTACGGCAACCCAACGCCCATCAACCAGGTCGCGACGATCTCCGTTCCGGAGGCACGCCTCGTGGTGATCCAACCGTGGGACAAGTCGATCATCGGCGACATCGAAAAGGCGATTCAGAAATCCGAGCTGTCGGTCAATCCGTCCAACGACGGCAAGGTAATCCGGATCAGCATTCCCCCGCTGACCGAAGAGCGACGCAAGGAGTTCGTCAAGGTTGCCAAGAACATGGCGGAGCAGACCCGGGTATCGATCCGCAACGTCCGCCGAGACGCGAACGACGAGCTGAAGAAGTCCGAGAAAGACGGCGAGCTCAGCGAAGACGAGCTCAAGCGCGCCGAAGACGAGGTCCAGAAGCTCACCGATACCTACGTCGAGAAGGTCAACTCGATGCTCGAAGAGAAAGAGACCGAGATTCTCGAAGTCTGATGTCTGACGAGGGTCGTCAGCGACGTTTCGGAATGGTCGCATGCAGAATCTGATCAAGCGCACGATCCTCTGGCTCGTCGCAGTGCCGGCCCTCGTCGCGATCATCCTCCTGCTACCCCACCAGAACCACCTCGCGTTGAGCGCGATCGCGGTGGCCGCCTCTGCGATCGGAGCCTCCGAGCTTGCAGGTCTGTTCCAACGTCGTGACGCCGGTTACCGCGCGAGCTTCATCACGATACCGCTGCTCGGTGCGGCGCTGCCGCTGACACAGGTTGCCGTGGTCAACGGGCTGACCCCGCAGCACGGCGTCCAGGTCGTCATCTATGCCGTCGTAGCGGTCATCCTCCTCCTGCAGGTCTTCCGCCGTGAGGACGAGGGTTTTGCGTTTGCCCTGACCAACACCGCCGCAAACATCACGCTGCTCGTCTACCCCGGGCTCTTCCTCTCGTACGTGGTCCGCCTGAGCGAGTTTCCGCACGCCGGTCCGGTCATCCTCACCTTCCTCTGCATGGTGTTCTTCAACGACACGATGGCCTACGTCGCGGGCATGCTCTATCGGTCGATCCGCGAGCGCCTTGCACGGCGCTCGGGCCGCGCCTGGGAGCCGAAGGTCGTCCTGCCGGTGAGCCCGAAGAAGACGTTGGTCGGGTTCGCCGGCGGATTGGCGATGGCCCCGGTCACACTCGTGGCCGCGCACGTGCTCTTCCCGTCGACGATTCCGGGCGACATCGGATCGCTCGTTCTCATTGGGCTCGCCGTCGGACTCGCGACGATCATGGGTGACCTCATCGAGAGCGCGCTCAAACGCAGCGCGACCCGCAAGGACTCGGGTTCGATCATACCGGGGCGCGGCGGCGTGCTCGACTCCATCGATTCGGTGCTTTACGCCGCACCGGTGTTCTACTACCTTTTCCGCTACGCGCTATGATGATAGTCAATATCCTGATCGGCCTCGTTGGCCTTGGTTTCGTCGTCTTCGTCCACGAGCTCGGACACATGCTTGCCGCCAAGGCCGTCGGCATCGAGGTCGAGGCGTTCTCGGTGGGATGGGGTCGCAAGCTCGTCGGCCACACCTGGCGCGGCACCGAGTACCGCATCTCCGCCTTCCCCGTCGGCGGCTACTGCAAGATGAAGGGTGAGCGCAGCTACGCCGAGGCGCTGGAAAACGGCGAGGACCGTATCCCGCACGAGTCGGGCGGCTTCTTCGCCGCATCGCCCTGGAGGCGGATCGTGACGCTGCTCGCCGGGCCGATGGCGAACGCGCTGCTCGCGGTACTGATCCTGTCGATCGTGTGGTGGATCGGCTTCTCCATCGAAACCTACGAGAATCGCATCGTGCTGGCCGACGAGTACAGCGCGAACGGCCCTGCAGCCGACGCGCAGGGCCGCGGCCCCGCCAATGCGGCCGGCCTGCAGACCGGCGACCGGATCACGGCGATCGACGGTGAACCGGTCCGGTCGTACAACGATCTTCAGCAGATCGTCGCGCAGAACGCGCTGACCGAGCTGACGTTCACCGTCCTCCGCGATGGACGAACGCTTGAAGTGCAGATGACCCCGGAGCTCCAGACGGACACCGGAGCCGGGTACATCGGCGTCTACCCGTGGGTGGAGCCGGTGATCGCGCAGGTCGTCGCCGGTTCCGCTGCAGCGAAGTCCGGCTTCCAGGAGGGCGATCGAGTCGTCTCCATCAATGGAGACGAGGTGCCCCACGTCTGGGAGTTTCGCCGGCTTCTGCGCGAAAGCGAGGGAGAGGCAGATGTGGTCGTCTCGCGCGGCGGGACGCGGATGCGCTTCGCCGTGGAGCCCGACCTCCAGTCGCTCGACCAGGGTTTGAGCTTCGAGACGGTGACGACGCCCACGCCGGACTACAACGTCTTCGAGGCGGTCGGTCGCGGCGCCGCCGAGACGGTGCGGATCCTCACCGTCTCGGTACGCAGCCTCCGCCTGCTCTTCCAGGGGGTAAACCCCACCGACGCGGTCGCAGGCCCGGTGCGCATCAGCTACTTCATCGGCGACATCGCCACCTCCGGCTTCCAGATCGGGTTCGGCGCGGGTCTGCGTTCGCTGTTCAACTTCCTCGCGCTCCTTTCGGTCGTGCTTTTCTTCATGAACCTGCTTCCTGTCCCCGTACTCGACGGAGGGCAGATCGTGCTCGCGGTGGTAGAATGGGTCAGGGGCAGGTCGCCGCACCCGAAGACGATCTACCGGTACCAGCTCGCCGGAACGGTGATCGTCTTCGGGTTGCTGTTCTTCGCGCTCTTTAGCGATGTGCTCTTCCTCGCCGGCCGATAGGAGGGCCCGTGATTACTACCAGACGTTGCTTCGTCGCGCTGTTTCTCCTGATCATGGCCACCGCAGGCGCGGGGGCAGCAGAATCGCGCGTAACGCTCAGTCTCGGACACGCCGGAGCCGTTCGAGCGATCGCGGGGAGAAACGGTCTCGACCTCGCCGTCAGCGCCGGCGAGGACGGCAAGCTTCTCGCCTGGGACCTCCTGCACGACGGTCTGTGGACCTCGTGGCAAGTCGCCCACGTCCCGCTCACGCGCCTCGCGGTGCACCCCGACCGGCCCGAGGTCGTCGTCTTCGCGCAGGACGGACTGTCCAGCGGCCGACTGATCGGCATGGACTGGGAAACCGGCGAGCGTCTGTTCGAGACGGAAGTCGACGGCACCCCGAACTTCCTCGAATACTCGCCGCAGGGTTCGTTCGTCGTGTATTCGCTGGACAGCTTCGACAGCCTGTTCATGGTCGACGCCGAAACCGGTCGCCGTCGATCGTACATCGACGATGAGTTCGGTGTCGTCTCGTTCGTCCAGATTGCCCGCAGCGAACGGAACATCATGACCTACGTGCCGTCACGCGGGGAGTTCATCTACTGGCAGCTCAGCGACGGCAGCGAGCTCCAGACGGTCGATACGCTCAAACGCCTCGCTCATCTCACGCTCATCGACCACGACACGCAGCGTTTCCTCGCCGCAGCCTCCGGCGACGAGCTGGTCGTGGTCGACAACCTCACCGGTGCGACGATGGCGACCTACCCGGTCTCGCCCATCCACGGGATCTCCTACGACCCGCAGACAGAGCGCTTGGTCGTACTCACCGAACAAGCCGGACGTCGAACCTCTCTCGCGTTCACCTATCGCTCGGGACGATTGCGCCGCAATTTCTACACTCTTCAGAACCCCTCGCCTGACACGGCCACGATCGCGGCCGTGGGCTCGGGGGCGACGCGCGGCTTTCTCACCGGCGACACGAACGGCGAGATCTCATGGTTCGACGACACGAACGGCCGCCGTACGGCCCTGGGTCCCGCCCCCGATACACGCGTGGTCGACCTCGCCTTCACCCCCGGCAGGCTCAACCTGGCGCTCGCGAAAGAATCGCGGGCAGACGAGCTCCTGTCGGTGGTGAGCGACCTCTTCGACGACGATCGCCGCGACGTCTCTGCGAGCTTCGTGCGCGACACGAGGACCAGGCTCGACGACATGGAGAGGCTGCGGTTCACCGCAGACGGAGAGCGCCTGCTGGTCTGGGGCGGCGAGGAGGCGGGATCGATCTGGGAGCTACTCACGCCAAGCGCCGAGCCGCAACGCATCTACGACGACGAAACCGGTGTGCCGGTGCGCACCGTCCGTGCCACCGAGGCCGGCCCGCTTGTGGTACACCGGGACGGTCGGATCGTTCTCCTCTCGCGCGAGGCGGAGGGCGAGCGGTTTCGCCACAAGGCTGTGGGCGCCCAGGACGCGCTGTGGGACCCGCAACTCGGCCTGGTCACGGCGAAAACGCGGACCTCCTCGTTCGACTCGTCGCTCATGATCGTCGATCCGTTGACCGAGGAAACCGTCGCCGCACGCACCGACGCCTTTCTCACTACCGAGCTCGAGCTCGACCCGCGCTCGCGGACGTTGTACGCGATCGGCCTGCACGGTCGTCAGTCCGACCCGACGACCCGACTCCTCGAACTCACGGGAAGCGGCTTCTCGCAGCGCACCGTTGTCGACGAGTCATCGCGCGAGCTGTCGGGAGGCGATCTCCTGTGGGACTCGCGCGAGGGCGTGCTTCTCTCCTCGATGACCTACGACGAAGTCCGACGCTACCGCTCGGGACGGGACGACGGGTCGCTCGAGCCGGTCGAGCGTCTGCACGGCACGCTCGCCCTCGGCGGCAGCCTGATCGCAGCCGCCAACCTTGACGGCAGCGTCTCGTTCTGGAGACGCGAGAGCGGCGAGCACGTCGCAGACCTCGTCGTCGTCGGATCGGAGTGGATTGCGATCACGCGGCGTGGCGAGTATCTCACCAGCTCGCGCGCCGCCGAGCGCTACCTGACGTTCCTGCCTGCATCGCGAACGCGCCTCGAACTCGGCGACTTCCGGCTCTCGCTCCCCTTCGCCGAGTAACCACCGCACGCTCAAGGCGCGCGGGCCAGCCTGCTACGAAGTCAGCCGAGCACTCTGTCGATCGCCTCGCGCACCGCGGACGACAGCTCGGCCCGGTACTCGTCGCTCACGTTGCGCGCGTACAAACGCCCGAGGAGGTTCACGCGGTAGACAGGGTGTACGTGGTTCAGCGCGTACGCGGCCATGTCGAGAACGAGCTCCTCCTCCAGACCCTCCAGCGCGCCGCGCTCGCCCAATTGCCGCTCGAGCTCGTCCTGGACGAGCCGCTCGGCCTCGTTCACAAGATCCTCAAAGCTGTAACGCTCCGCCAGCGCCATAGGTCCCTCCTAGATCGCGTGCTCTTCGAGTGACTCGAACCGAGTGTACTTGGGAACGAAGGCGATGCGCACGGTGCCCACCGGACCGTTGCGCTGCTTCGCTACGATCAGCTCGGTCTCGATGTTGTCCGCATGCTCCGGGTCCTCGCTGGCTTCGCCCCGATCACGATGGAGGAAGATCACCACGTCGGCGTCCTGTTCGATTGACCCCGACTCGCGGATACTGGCCAGCGTAGGGCGCTTGCCCTCTACGTCACGCGTGACCTGACTGAGCGCCACGATCGGGATATCGAGCTCCCGCGCGAGCCCCTTGAGCGAGCGAGAGATCTCGGCGATCTGCTCGTGGCGCGGAAGATCCGCGTGCTCGTTGTTGATCAGGCTGATGTAGTCCACGAAGATGATCTGCACGTCCAGCTGGCTCTTCATCCGGCGTGCTTGCGCGCGCAGATCGAGCAGGCGCATCCCCGGCGTATCGCTGATCCACAGCGGCGCGTCGTAGATCGAGCCGGCCGCATCGGTCAGGTTCTTGAAGTCCGCCGGCCGGAGCATACCCGTGCGGATCTTCTGGCTTCCAATACGCGCCTCGCTCGCGATGAGCCGCTGCATGAGCGCCATATCCGACATCTCGAGCGAGAAGAAGCCGGTCTTGACGCCCCGGCGGATGGAGATATTCGCCGCCATCGTAAGCGCGAGCGCGGTCTTCCCGACCGACGGACGCGCGCCGATGACGATGAACTCGGAGTTCTGGAAGCCGGAGAGCATCTTGTCGACCGCGGGGAATCCGGACGGGATACCGGTATAGTCCTCGCGCGTGCGGTAGAGCCTCTCGATCGCCTCAACCGTCTGCTTGACGATCTCGCGCGCCTGCTTGTAGCCGCCGGTCTGCTGGCCCTCCGCGATGTCGAAGATGCGCCGTTCGGCCTCCTCGACGATCTCCCGGCTCTCGACACCCTCGCGCGTTGCGTCGGCGATCATCTCGTTCGCCGCACGCAGCAGACTGCGGCGCACGCTCGTCTCTCGTACGATCCGCGCGTAGTATTCGACGTTTGCGCTCGTGGGTACGCTCGAGGTCAGCGACGAGATGTACGCCGGTCCGCCGACGGTGTCGATATCACCGGCGTTTCTGAGCGCTTCGGTGAGCGTGATGAGATCGATCGGCTCGTTCTGCTCCCACAGCGAGATGATCGCAGAGAAGATGCGGCCGTTGGCCGCGCGATAGAAGTCGTCGGCCCTGAGGAACGTGAGAACGCGCCCGATCGCCTCCGAATCGAGCAGGATCGCGCCGAGGGTGGCGACCTCCGCCTCCGCGTTGTGGGGAGGAACCTTGTCCCTCAGGCTACCGTCCGACATCGGCTCGACGGACTATTCTTCTTCGTCGCCGCCGGACTCGCCCTCGCTCGCGGCGTCCTCGTCCTCGACGTCGTTCCCGGGAGGTTCAGCCGAGACCGACGGCACGGCGGTCTCGGCCTCCGCGGCCGCCTCCGCAGCCGGTACTTCGGGTGCCACGCCTGCCGCGGAGGCACCGCCGGTCGGCTTGACGTCCACGCGCAGCTCGGCTTCCTGGTCGCCGTAGAGCCGCACGCGAACGTAGGTCGTCCCGACGTTCTTGATGGTCTTGTCGGGAATGTCGATGCGGCGTCGCTCGATGTCGATTCCGCGTGCGGCGAGCGCGTCTGCGATGGTGGCGCTCGTCACCGAACCGAAGAGGCGTCCGCGATCGCCGGCCGGCATTTCGATCTCAAGCGCCTCGTTCTCGAGCCGTGTCTTGACGTCCATGGCGGCGGTGCGCTTCTGTTCGCGTCGCTGCTCGATCGACTCGCGTCGACCTTCGAGCATCGCGAGCGCTTCGCTCGTGTACGGCATGACCATGCGCTTGGGAATAAGGTAGTTGCGGGCATAGCCGCGCGCCACATCCTTGATGTCGCCCTCTTCTCCCAGATTCGCAATGTCCTGATTCAGTATTACCTTCATTGTCCCTCTTCGCTCCCTTGAAAGCGATGATAGTCGATCCAGATCTCCGAGATACCGAGCCCCGGGAGTCCCAGCCCTATGGCGAGTTGCACTCCCGGAATCAACAGCCCGAACACCATTCCGACCGCCAATCCGATCCGCGCTCCACCACCGACGCCTCGTCGATCCAGATAGTACCACACGATCGCCACGCCCTGTATCGCGTAGAGCGCGAGCATCGTGAAGGCGGCGTTCCAGAACACGTAGGACAGCCACCCGACCTCGACGAGCTCGGTGAGCAGCACTCCGCCCCACGCGCCGATCAGCGCCCATACCAGATACACGGGCAAGCGGAACTCGGTCAGCTCGTACCCGGCCAGCCGCGCCATAATCGGGTTGCCGGCGGGCAGCGTGAATCTGCTGCGAAACGCGAGCAGCAACCCGAACCACCAGTTTCCCACGAGCATCAGGAAGTACCCGAAGAGCAGCGCGTTCAGCAGCGCGCCGACGACAATCTCCACGAGGACCCTGATCTCCTCGGTCGTCGCGCCGGCCGTTTCGAACAGCGGCCGAAACACTTCTATCTGCGCGGCGATGACCGATGCCCCCGCGTCGCCGACCGCGATCATCGCGACCGTAGGGCCGTATACGAGGGCTCCTACACCGATTGCGGCGAACATTCGTTCTGCAACCGTCAGCTCCCGCGAATCGTGCTCGCCGGTGCCGACCGTCATTCGATCGCTGTTCAGAACGAACAACCCGGCAAGCAGGCCGGCCGCAAAGACGAGATCGAGCAGCAGCAGCCCCTCCGGGATGTCGGCACCGCCCATCGATCGTCGTATGCGGACGAGATCGAACACCTTCATCAGAGCGATACCCGCGAGCACGCCTCCGGAGGCGATCAATCCGCCCTCTTCGCCGCGCCGAATCCACGCCAGTTGAACCGGCACGAGAAACACCAGTGCCAGCAGCCCGAAACGGAACAGCAGCAGCGAAGCCAGTGCGAGCCCGCCCACTTCCAGCCAGTGGGCCCGCGGCTCGTCGAAGCGCATATCAACCCATGGGAAGCAGACCGAGTGCGCGCGCCCGCTTGATCTCGCGGATCAGCCGGCGCTGATTCTTCGCGGATGTACCGGTAATGCGACGGGGCAGGATCTTGCCCTTCTCCGTCACAAAGCGGCGCAGCACGTCGGGTCGCTTGTAGTCGATCGTGAGATTCTGCGCCTTGATCTTGTCGATCTTCCGACGCAGGAAGACGCGGCCCCTGCCGCGACCACCGCCGCGGTCTCCCCGGTCGCCACCGCGGTCTCCCCGGTCGCCACCGCGGTCTCCCCGGTCACCGCCGCGATCTCCAACGCGGTCCCCCCGGTCACCGCCGCGATCGTATCCGCCCCTGCTTTCTCTTGGTCGTGTTCCGTCGGACATCTCTGCCTCCTGCCCTAGAAGGGCACATCATCCTCAAAATCGGTTCCCGGACTGAAGTCGTCGTCGCCACTGCCCCGGCCGGAGCCCTGGGGCGACGAGCTCTGGGCACCGCGATTGTAATCGCCGCCGCCGCCCTGGCCGCCTCCGAGCAGATTCACGTCGTTCACGAAGATCTCGACGCGACTGCGTCGCTGGCCGTCCTGCTCCCACCGATCCTGACGGAGCTCGCCCTTGATGCCGACCTGCTTCCCCTTGACGAGGTACTTGTGCAGCGCCTCTGCCCGTCGTCCCATCAGGACGGCGTCGAAGAAGTTCGTCTCTTCGCTCCAGGTATCCCCCGTCCTGCGGGAATACGAGTTGGCAATCGAGAACTTGCAGATGGCAGTGCCCGAGTTCGAGTAGCGCAGTTCCGCATCGCGAGTCAGTCGGCCGATCAGAACGACACTGTTGATATCGGTGGCCATCTATTGCTCCTGGCGTACCATCATGAATCGCAGCAGCTCGTCGAAGAGCCGCACCGATTGCTCGGCCTGGTGCGCCTTCTCCGGCTCCATTTCGACGACGAAGTAGTAGTAGTGTGCCTGATTGACATTCTGAATGGGGTACGCGAGGGTCCGTTGACCCATGTCCTCCTCCTTCAGAATGTTGGCGTCGAGCTTCTTCAGCTCTTCGCGGACGGCGTCCTTGCCGCGCTGGAACTCCTGTTCCTCAACGCGCAGGACGCACATCGCCTCGTAGGTGCGCATGTCTCCTCCTCGTGGACTCGTGACCATCGGTCGGAACGCTCGAACTGCGGTGAGTGTTCGCCGATAGTAAAGAGGTCCTCGTGAATATAGGAACCGCCGCTGCCGCTGTCAAGGGAGCAGGAGAGCACGCCGACAATGAAAACGGATGGCCAGGCGAGTCAACTACGACGACAACCTGTTCTACGCGATGACGCTGACGCGGGCGCTCCGCTCCGGATTGCAGCTCGACATTGATCCCGACTACTACCGCGACAAGGTCATCGAGGACATCTTCTTCATCGATCGTACGCTCGAACAGATCTACGAGGCGCTTCGAACCAACACCTTCCTCATCAACCGACGCGATCACCTTCGCGCGCTCATGCGGGCCAAACGCACCTTCGCAGACACTCTGGACGAGGTGCTGGAGTCGCGATGCGCGTTCGCAGAGCAACTCGAGCCCTTCCGGGCGAAGCTCGCAGGGGCCCGGGAACAGCATGTTCGCGACATATCCGACATTCAGAGCTTGATCGAGAACGGAGCGCGGGAAGCGGACCAGGAAAGCATCATCAGTCAGGACGAGTACCGATTCCTTCTCCAGAGCGACGAGGACGACGAGGCGTGACCGCGCTTCGCAGCGCGCGGCTTTGCCCCCGATCGCACTGCGGCGGTAGCTTCTTCGCGTGAGCAACCACCGACAGCGACACGACCTCGTCGAGCGCTTCCTTCGCTCGGAGCGCTGGGTCGACGGCCCGTTCACCGTGGCGTTCCTCGCGGCGGGCGAGTACAACGAGAACTACCTCGTAGAGACGAACGCCGGACGGTTCGTGTTCCGCATCAATCACGGAACCCAACTCCGGCTCGACGACCAGATTGCCTACGAGTACACGGTACTCGAGACGGTCGCTCCCAGCGGCGTCACCCCGAAGCCGTTGCGTCTCTGCAGGCGGCATCGCGATTTCCCACGCGGGGCGCTTCTGATGGATCATCTGCCCGGCCGTCATCTCGACTACGAGCGCGACCTTCGGGGCGCGGCCGAGTGCTTCGCGCGCATCCACACCGTTCCCTACGATCCTGGAAGCGGTCCGCTGCTCGTACAAGCCGCTCCGGTCGACGACATCGTCGCCGAGTGTCGCGAGCTCCTCGCCCGACACCCCGATCATCCGCTTCCCGAGCACGGAGATGCGATCGCACGCTACATGGAGCGGGTCGTCGAGCTCGCCGGATCGGCATCGTTCGGCGACGAGGAGCTGTGCGTCGTAAACACGGAGGTCAACTCGGGCAATTTCCTCGTCGAGGACCGGTGTGAACACCACCGCGTCCGCCTCGTCGACTGGGAGAAGGCGGTGGCAAGCTACCGCTACCAGGATCTTGGCCACTTCCTCGTACCCACGACCACGCTCTGGAAGACCGACTACCGCTTCGATCCCGCGACGCGTCGGCGCTTTCTCCAGCTCTACCGCGACGCGGCAGGACTGTCGGAGTCGCTGGACGCGATCGACGAGCGGACCGAACTGCTCGAACGAACGATCCTGCTCCGCGCCTTCAGCTGGGTCTACATGGCGTGGGCGGAGTACACGAGCGGAACGAGGCCCATCACCAACGAGGACACGTTCGCCACGATGCGCTCGTACCTGGAGAACATCGATCAGCTCCTCAACGTCGGGTAGACGGTAGCAGGAAGATAGCGGTGATACCACGGCTTTCCATCGTCATTCCCGTCTACCGCGAACCGCTCGCGCTCCCGCGCTGCCTCGCCCGCCTGGCCGCGTGTCCGCAGATCGGCTCGTGCGAGGTGATCGTCAGCGAGGCCGACGAGGGAGCGAGTATCGTACCTGCCGGCATCCTGCCCGTACGCACCGTGCGGTCGCAGGCCGGCAGAGGCCGCCAGCTCGACGCCGGGGCGCGCGCGGCGCGCGCCGACGTACTTGTCTTTCTGCACGTCGACACCTCGCCCCCGCGCGGCTTCGTGCGCCTCGTGCTCGAGGCGACCGGACGCGCCGAGGCCGCCCGCGGTCGACGACGACGGCCCGCCGACGCCGGCGCATTCGACCTGCACATCGATGCATCGCACCCCTTCATCCGCGCGGTCAGCATGGTGGGTCTCCTGCGGTCGCGAGTGACCGCCGTGCCCTACGGAGACCAGATCCAGTTCGCCACCCGCGAGGCCTACGAGGCGGCAGGGGGCTATCCCCACGTTCCCATCATGGAGGACGTCGCGCTCATGGATCGGCTCGCCCGTGCCGGTCGGCGCATCGTGCTGCTGCGTCCCCCGGCACGTACCTCCGCGCGGCGCTGGGAGACCGAGGGTCCGGTTCGAACAACGCTGCGGAACCGGCGAATCATGCTCGCCTATCGCTCAGGCGTCTCACCGCAGACGCTGCGCGTGCGCTATCGACCGCAGTCGGACATTGAGCCGCATGCGCATGCACTCATCGCGTTTCACCGGGCGCTGCGGCCCGGCCACGTGAAGACACGGCTCGCCGCGTCGGTGGGCGACGAGACTGCCTTGCAGCTGTACCGCGCGATGCTCGACGATCTCGCGCGCGAGACGCGCGTGGGTGTCGCTCGGATGCGCAGCGTACGAACGCTCTGGTTCATCGACGATCCGGCGGCCGGATACGGCGCGGCCGGCGGGTCGTACCCGCAGATCGGCGACGATCTGTGGCAGCGCATGCACGACGCGATGCGGCGTACCTTCGCCACCGGCGCGCGACGGGTCGTACTCGTGGGATCCGACATCCCGGCGCTCGACCGCGCGGTCCTGCGCCGCGCGTTCGAAGCGCTCCGAACGCACGAGGTGGTCATCGGTCCGAGCGACGACGGAGGGTTCTACCTCCTCGGTTGCAACGCCGGCGCGTTTGATGAAGCGCTCTTCGCGCAGGCTTCGCGCGACGCCGATCGCTCCGGCTCGGCGATCCTCCGCTGGGCGCAGCACGCCGGGCACCGAGTGGCGACGCTACCCCGTGCGCGGGACGTGGATACCGTGACCGACCTCGAAGCCGTGCTCGCCGATCCATCGGTGCGCGCTCGCGCGCTTCGTCGCGCGGTGAGACGAGCCGGGCTCACATTGCCTATACTGGAGGAGCGGGAGGATTCATGAAGGCGATTCGACGGACGAGGATCGTATGCACGCTCGGGCCCGCGGTAGACTCCGAGCCGGCGGTGCGAGAGCTACTCGAGGCGGGCATGAACGTTGCGAGGTTCAACTTCTCGCACGGAACGCACGAGGAGCACCGCGAGCGAATCGCGCGCGCGCGCAAGGTGAGTCGCGAAACCGGCATCCCGCTCGCGCTGCTGCTCGACACGAAGGGACCGGAGATTCGTACGGGTCGAATCCGCGACGACGCGAAGTTCGAGCTCTCGGCGGGCGACCCCATCACGATCACGACCGACGACGTGCAGGGCACACGAGAGCGTGTAAGCATCAGCTACAAGCAGCTGCCCGAGGAGATTACCGTCGGACACCACCTGTACGTGGCCGACGGACTGATCGACCTGGAGGTCGAGGCGGTCGAGGGCAACGACGTGCGCTGTGTCGTGCGCAGCGGCGGAACGCTCGGCAGCCGGAAGAACGTCAACATCCCGGGCATTCGGGTCCAGCTCCCGGCGATCACCGAAAAGGACCGCGCCGACATCCTCTTCGCGATCGAAGAGAAGATGGATTTCATCGCGGCGAGCTTCATCCGCAAACCCGGCGACGTGGACCAGATCCAGCAGATCCTGCGCGAGAACGGGAGCGGCATCCGGGTGATCGCGAAGATCGAGGACCACGAAGGGCTCGAGAACATAGCGGAGATCACACGAATCAGCGACGGCGTGATGGTGGCGCGCGGCGATCTCGGCGTGCAGCTCGCGGTCGAGGAGATCCCGCTCGCGCAGAAGCGGATCATTTCGCTGTGCAACGACCAGAACAAGCCGGTGATCACGGCGACGCAGATGCTCGACTCGATGATCGAGAATCCGCGCCCCACCCGCGCGGAGCTCACCGACGTGGCGAACGCGATCTTCGACGGCACCGACGCAGTCATGCTGAGCGGCGAGACCGCCACGGGGCGCTACCCCGCCCAGTCCTGCGCGACGCTCGACCGCATCGCCTGCGCAGTCGAGGCGAGCCGGGAGTACCAGGAACGCGCGATCGGCCGGATTCCCCTCCGGGAAGAGAGCACCGACATTGGAAACGCGATCGCGAAGGCGACCTTCGTCGCGGCGACCGACGTCGAGGCGGCTGCGATCATCGCGCCCTCGCTGCGCGGGAACAGCCCGCGCATGCTGAGCAAGTATCGACCGGCCCAGCCGATCATCGCGGTGACCACGACCGAGGAGGTGCAGCGGCAGCTGCTGCTCTACTGGGGTATCGTAGCGCTGGTAGCAGAGGAGGTCACCGACTCGGAGCAGATGGTGCAGAACGCCATCCGCAACGCGCTCGACCGGGGTCTGATCGCGCGCTCCGACCGGGTCGTGACGACCGCAGGCGTTCCGCTGCACTCGGCGATTCCCATGAATACGATCAAGGTGCACATCCTCGGAAACGTTCTGAACCGCGGTCACGACGGGTTCGGCGGCAAGGTTACCGGGCGCGTCGTGAAGGCGGCCGACGCGGACGGGGCGCGCCGACGGTTGCGGCTGGACTCCTCGGAGATCCTCCTTACCCCCGTGCTGACCGAGGACTACATCGACATCCTCTCCCGGCTGCTCGGGGTCATCATCGAAGAGCGCTCACAAGTCTCGCACGAGCACATCCTCGAGGCGAACGACGAGCTCGTCGTCGTCTCCGAGGTGCCCGAAGCGGTGCACGCGATCGAGGACGGCACCACGGTCACCGTCGACGGAGAGGAGAAGATCATCTACGAAGGCGTGCTCTGAGCGCCGCACAACCGAGCGTGGAGACTCGGTTGAGTCCTTTCCTACAATTTGGTAGTATTCTGCACCTCCGGAGGTGATATGACCGATACGCGCGAGCGAGTCGGGGTGGGAACCAGGTACGAGGAACTGTCGCTGCTCTTCGAGATCAGCCAGCTCCTCGACCAGAGCCTCGACCTCAACCAGGTGATCCAACCCGTACTGCGCACGACGGCCGAACGACTCGACCTCGTACGGGTCGCGATCACGCTCCTCAACCGCAACACCGGCGAGATCTTCATAGAGGCCGCGCACGGCCTCTCGCGATCGCAGCAGGAGCGGGGCCGCTATCGCCTCGGCGAGGGCGTCACCGGCAGGGTGGTACAGACCGGCGCCCCGGAGATCATCCCGATCGTCAGCGACGATCCTTCGTTTCTCAACCGCACCGGCGCCCGGAACAAGAAGGGCAGCCGCGACATCTCCTTCATCTGCGTACCCATCAAACTCGGCGCCGAAACCGTGGGCGCGCTCGCCGTCGACCGGCCTGCCGCCGAGCGCGAGAAGCTCGAGGATGACGTGCGTGTACTGTCGATCCTCGCCTCGCTCGTCGCGCAGGCGGTGAGGATCCGCCAGACGGTGATGGAGGAGAAGCGTGCGCTCGTGGAGGAGAACACACGCCTGCACGAGGAGCTCAAGGAACGGTTTCGGCCGTCGAACATCATCGGCAGCTCGCGGGCGATGCAGGACGTATTCGACATGATCGCACAGGTCTCGCACAGCGAGGCGACCGTACTCATCCGCGGCGAGAGCGGAACCGGCAAGGAGCTCGTCGCGCACGCGATCCACTATAACAGCAAGCGCGCCGACAAGCCGTTCGTGAAGGTGAACTGCGCGGCGCTTCCGGAGACGGTCATCGAGAGCGAGCTCTTCGGCCACGAGAAGGGAGCGTTCACGGGAGCGATCCAGAGCCGCAAGGGGCGATTCGAGATCGCGAACGGCGGCACGATTTTCCTCGACGAAATCGGCGACCTCTCGCCGACGACGCAGATCAAGCTCCTGCGCGTGCTGCAGGAACGCGAGTTCGAGCGGGTCGGCGGTAACGAGACGATCCGGGTCAACGTGCGGGTGATCACCGCGACCAACCGCAACCTCGAAGAACAGATGGCCAACAACGAGTTCCGCGAGGACCTCTACTACCGGCTGAACGTCTTCCCCATCCATCTCCCGCCGCTGCGTGACCGCAAGAGCGACATACTCCTGCTCGCCGATCACTTCATCGAGAAGTACGCCAACGACAACCACGTCGCCGTCAGGCGGATCAGCACGCCGGCGATCGACCTGCTCATGAGCTACCACTGGCCCGGCAACGTCCGGGAGCTCGAGAACTGTATCGAGCGGGCGGTCCTGCTGAGCGTCGACGAGGTCATCCACAGCCACCACCTGCCTCCGAGCCTGCAGTCGGCGGAGTCGACGAACACCGAGTTCCACGGCACGCTCGAGGAGAGTCTGCACAACCTCGAGCGCGAGCTCATCCTCGACGCGCTCAAGTCCACCAGGGGGAACATGGCCAAGGCGGCCCGGCTGCTCGGGATCACCGAGCGAATCATGGGGCTCCGCGTGAAGAAGCACGACATAGACGCCCGTCAGTTTCGCACAAAAATGTAGCACACTGCCCGTTGTACTACACAAATGTAGTTCTCAGTGCCTTTAACTACGCTGGTGTAGGATACTGTGACGCGCCGTGTCGCCCGCATTCGCCCAGCCGTCGCATAAGTCACTGCGGCGACTGGACATACGTATTTGTCCTCCAGCCCCCCACGATTGGCACGCATTCTGCAAATGAGGGAAAAACCTTTCGTGGAGGATTGTACATGCGTAAGCGACTATTCCTGTTCTTCATGTTGTCCACGGTGCTCGGCGTGGCCAGCATCTTCGCGCAGGAGCTCACGATGGCCGATGTCTCGGCCGCGCTCGACATGATCTGGCTCGTCATCGCAGCCGCGCTCGTGTTCTTCATGCAGGCGGGCTTCGCGATGGTCGAGACCGGGCTCACCCGGGCGAAGAACGCGAGCAACATCCTGATGAAGAACCTCATGGACTTCTCGGTGGGGGCCCTCGCCTACTGGGCGATCGGCTGGGCGCTGATGTACGGATCGAGCGCCGGCGGGTTTGTCGGGACCGATCAGTTCTTCCTCGCCGGAGCCGAGTCGGCCACCTATCGCGACTGGTTCTTCCAGGTCGTGTTCGCGGCGACGGCGGCGACGATCGTCTCCGGAGCGATGGCCGAACGGACCAAGTTCAGCGGCTACCTCCTGTACAGCATTTTCATCTCCGGACTCATCTATCCCATCTCCGGACACTGGATCTGGAACGGCGGTTGGCTTGCCCAGCTCGGCTTCCACGACTTCGCAGGCTCCACGGTCGTTCACTCGGTCGGTGCGTGGGCGGCGATGGTCGGCGCGATCGCGCTCGGCGCACGACGAGGCAAGTACGTCAAGGTCAACGGCCAGATCAAGGTCAAGGCGATTCAGGGCCACAGCATGCCGCTGGCCGCGCTCGGTGTCTTCATCCTCTGGTTCGGCTGGTACGGTTTCAACGCCGGCTCCACCCTGAGCGGCAGCGACAGCGATATTGCGTGGGTCGCCACGACGACGACGCTCGCGGCTGGCGCCGGCGCCACCGCCGCGATGTTCACCTCGTGGATCTGGTTCAAGAAGCCCGACCCGTCGTTCTCGCTCAACGGCGCGCTCGCGGGTCTGGTCGGCATCACCGCCGGCACGTGGGTGATCAACCCGCTCGGATCGGTCATCGTGGGAGCGATCGCGGGCGTGATCGTCGTGCTGTCGGTCGAGTTCTTCGACAAGGTGCTTCACATTGACGACCCGGTCGGCGCGATCAGCGTTCACGGCGTCGTGGGTGCCTGGGGAACGCTCGCGGTGGGACTCTTCGGCGATCTGGAGAAGATCGGCTCGGACCTCGCTCGCGGCGGACAGATCGGTGTCCAGCTGCTCGGAATCGTGGCAGTATTCGCATGGGTCGTGGTGACGGCGTTCGTCCTGTTCGGCATTCTGAAGGCCGCGAAGCTCCTCCGGGTCGACGGGAACGACGAGCTGCAGGGCCTCGACATCAGTGAGCACGGCGCGGAGTCGTACAGCGGCTTCCAGATCTTCAGCAACATGTAAGGGGGTCCGGTATGAAGTTGATAATTGCCTACATTCAGCCGCACAAGCTGAACGATGTGAAGGAAGAGCTCTACAAGAGCGAGATCTACAAGCTTTCGATCACCAATTCGCTCGGCTGCGGCCAGCAGAAGGGCTACCACGAGAGCTACCGCGGCGTCGACATAGAGGTGAACCTGCTGAAGAAGGTTCGCGTGGAGATTGGGGTGAACGACGAGTTCGTCCAGCCGACGATCGACGCGATCATTCGTGGCGCGCGCACCGGAGAGATCGGGGACGGGAAGGTCTTCGTCGTCCCGATGGAGAACGCGATCCGCATCCGAAGCGGAGAGACCGGTAAGGAGGCGATCGGGTAACGCATCACCGGAGGATCATGGCAGTCCGGCCTCCGGCCGGACTGCGGGGGCTGTCGCGTCGCTCACGGCAGCCCCCTTTTTGTCCGCGCGCCGCATCACCGCGCACCGCCCCGGGCGCGCCCGCTCACGCCCGGGCCCGGTACGGCGCGCGACGGTCGGGACAGATCGCCCGGGTACACGACTGGCAGTTGATATACGCGCGTTCGGAGGGAAAGAAGACGCCGGAGACCGATTTGTCCGGCACCATGAGGAAGCTCTCGGTGAGTCGCACACCGATCGCGCCTTCGACGTCTCCGAGCAGGTCGAACAGCGGTCGCTGCTGGTCGATAGGCCAGACGTCCACGTCGCCGGAACCGGGGTTCATCGACGACAATCGCTCGATGCCGTACGTCGTCTTCACGAGCTCGCACAGATGGGTCGACGCCGCTCGAACCACGCGCGTCTTGAGCGTGTCGTGCCAGAACGACGCGAACGGGTCGAGATCGCTGATGTCGAGCTCGTAGATCTCCGGTCCGCAGGTTGCCACGTACGCAAAGACGCGGTGGATGTCCGCGAGGTTCGCCGCGAGCACCTCGCTTTCGAACCACTGGCCGCCCATGTGTACGCGGCTCCCCTCGCGCTCGCCCACGAATGCCACGCACACGAGCGCGCACGGGCGCACCACCGCGAGCGCGCGTTCGAGGTAGCGCTCGAGCTCGCCCTCCAGCTCAGGCGTCGCGTCGAGCCTGACCTCGGCCCGGAACGACCGGGGGTCGAAGCTGAACGGGATGTCGTCGACGACGCGCCTCTCTTCGGTTGCCTGCATGACACGAGCATGCGCCACGCCTCCGGTTTGGTCAACGGCGGCCCTACACCACCCGGTTGCGCTGCTCGCCCCGCAGGAACGCGCCGATGTTCGCGGCGACCTCGTGCACGAGTCGCGTCCTCGCCTCAACGCTCAGCCACGCCGAGTGCGGCGTCGCGATGAAGCGCTCGGATCCGAGCACAGCGTGAAGCGGCGAGTCGACCGAGAGCGGCTCCTCGACGAAGACGTCGGTCGCCGCGCCGGCAATCCGTTCGGCGCGGATAGCGTGCGCGAGCGCGTCCTCGACGACGATGCCGCCGCGCGCCACGTTCACGAGCACCGCTTCCTGCTTCATCAGCGCGAGCTCGCGCTCGCCGATCAACGCTCGCGTAGCCGCGTTCAGCGGGCAGTGGATGGTGACGACGTCGCTCGTCGACAGCAGCTCCTCCAGCGGCAGGTGCTCGTGAACCGGGTGCGAGCTGTGCCCGGAAGTGGAGTGGTAGACGACCCCGGCGCCGAAGGCGGTCGCGAGCTCGGCCACGCGGCGACCGATCGCCCCCATCCCCACGATTCCCCACCTGCTGTTCGCAAGCTCGTGCCACCGCGGTCCGTAGTGCGTGAAGATGGGGCTCCCACGGTAGGCGCCGTCGGCGACGTAGCGCTGGTAGTGCGGCATGCGGCCCACGAGCTGGAGCGCGAGAGCGAGGGTGTGCTGGGCGACGCTCTCGGTCGAGTAGCCGGAGACGTTGGTAACCGCAATCCCGAGGTCCCGGCACGCGTCGAGGTCGACGTTGTTCGTGCCCGTCGCGGTGAGCGCGACGAGGCGCAGGTCGTGAGCCTCCTCGAGCGTGTGCCGCGTCAGAACCACCTTGTTGGTCACGACGACATCCGCGTCGGCCACGCGCGCTGCGAGCTCGCCCGGAGCGGTGAGCTCGTGGACGGTGAGCGAACCGAGCGCGTCCAGCGGGGCGAGCGAAACGTCGTCGCCGAGGGTCATCGCGTCGAGCAACCGGAGCCGGGGGGTCGATCCGCTGGTCATACGGGGAGCATACCGTCTTCGCCGGCCGGAGGCGAGCGGTCTGTCCCCGCAGCGACGCGGACCCGACCGGGCGCCCCGCGCCGGGAGCGCGCGGCTCGGGCGAGAGATCGATTGAACCGCGCCCGTACGGCGCCCTATACTCGAGGCATGAGCACGGACGCTGATGTCACCGCCTGCGTCGAGCGCTGCGTGAGCACCACGCCGGTCTCCCCGGCTCGCTCGGATCGATGAGCACTATCCGCCGCCCGACGCTCGACGAGCTCGCCGACCTCGCCCCCCGCCTGCGCGACCTCGCCGCAACGGCGAGCGACCCGGGTTCGCTCGCGCCGGCAGACGCGCTGCGTCGGCTGCCGGGTCGGTACTTCGCCTCCTACGATTCGCCCACGGTCGCGCGTCACGTCGAGCTCTTGTGCTCGCTCTCGTTCGAAGAGCCCTACGCGCTCGACGCGAAGCGAACCGGCGGCGACCGCTTCGAGCTCACGATCGTCTCGATCGACGATCCCGGAATGCTGAGCCTGCTCGCCGGGGCCCTCGGCGCCGCGGGCTTCGACATCGTCTGCGGGGACATCTTCACGCTCTCGCGCGAGCAGCGGCCCGCCTCCGCGTCCCGGCGCCGCGTTCGGCGGCGAGCGCAGCTTCGCGCGACTCTGCCGACCCGCCGCATCGTGGACCGTTTCGAGGGGAGGCTGCGTGCGGGCGTCGCGCCGGACGAGTTCTTCTCCGCGCTGACGCGCAGCCTCGATCGCGTCATCCCGCTGATCCTCCCGGACGGAGACCGCGACGAGGCGCGCCGTCTCGTGAACGAGGCGGTCGCCGACCGTCTGCGCGCCGACGAGGCGTCGGCGAGCCGCGCGCTCTACCCGATCGAGATCTCGTTCGGGGAGCCGAGCGACGCTCCGACGCGGATGGTGATCACCGGCGAAGACACCCCGTTCTTCCTGTACGCGCTGTCGACCGCGCTCAGTCTGCAGCAGATCTCGATCGAATCGGTGTCGATCGAGACCCGCGACCGGATTGTTCGAGACGTCTTCGAGCTCGTCGACCAAGGCGGAAGACCCATTGCCGACCGCGCGGCGCTCGACCGGATCCGGTTTTCGGTCCTGCTGACCAAGCAGTTCACGTACTTCCTCGACCGCGCTCCTGATCCGTACGCCGCGCTCGTCCGGTTCGAGACGATGAGCCGCGATCTCGTCGAGCAGGCGCAATCCTCCGGAATCGAATCGCTGCTCTCGCGCCCGCTCGTCCTGCGCGAGCTCGCACAGCTGCTCGGCGCGAGCGACTTCCTCTGGGAGGACTTCATCCGGCTCCAGTACGAGAGCATCATCCCCATGCTCGGTGACACCGAAGAGGTGAGCTCGCCCTCGCAGTCGCTCGAAGAGCGCCTGCGCGTGGCGCTCGCGCAGGCGCAGACGCCGGAAGAGAAACGGCGGACGCTCAACGAGATCAAGGACCGCGAGGCGTTCCTCATCGACCTCGATCATATCGTTCATCCCGATCACGGCTTCTTCTTCCTGAGCAACCGCCTTTCAGACCTCGCCGAGCTCGTCGTACGGTCCGCGCTCGCGATCGCCTGGGAGGAGATGACGGGTCGCTACGGCAGACCTCGCACCGTCGCGGGGCTCGAAACCGAGTGGGCGGTCTTCGGGCTCGGCAAGCTCGGCGGCCGTGCAATCGGTTACGCAAGCGATATAGAGCTGCTGTTCGTCTACCGCGACAGCGGGAATACCGACGGCGCCAGCTGCATCTCCAACGCCGAGTTCTTCGAGCGCTTGTTCACCGACGCAACCGGTTCGATCGAGTCGAAGCGCGAGGGGATCTTCAGCGTCGATCTTCGTCTGCGTCCCTACGGGCAGGACGGACCGCAGGCGGTGAGCCTCGAGTCGTTCAACCGCTACTACGGTCGTGACGGCGACGCGCACAGCTACGAGAAGCTCGCGCTCACGCGTCTGCGAGCAATCGCCGGCTCGGCGGAGTTCGGCCGACAGGTCGAGGAGCTGCGCGACGACCTCATCTACTCGTCGGACTCGATCGACCTGTCCGAGATTCGTTCGCTTCGCGAACGCCAGTTCCGGGAGAAATCCCGGGAGGGCAAGCTCAACGCGAAGTTCAGCCCGGGGGCGCTCGTCGACCTGGAGTACGGGCTGCAGATCCTTTTCGTGCAGCACGGCCGGACCAACCCCCGCCTGCGGACCCCGAGCCTCCACGCCGGGCTCGAGGAGCTCGAACGCTCCGGCGTGATGGACGCCGACGAGGCGCACCGGCTCGTACGCTCGTACCGATTCCTGCGCAACCTCATCAACGGCCTGCGAATGCTGCGGGGCAACGCGCAGGACCTCTTTCTCCCCGACGTCGACAGCCTCGAGTACGCGCACCTTGCCCGTCGCGCCGGCTACGCGCAGGAGGGCGACCTCAGCGCCGCGGAGCAGCTCCACGTCGAGTTCGAGGCGAGGACCGCCGCGGTGCGCGCCTTCCTCGAGCGCCATCTCGGCCGCGAATCGATTCCCGGGAGACGACCCGGAAACGCGGCCGACCTCGTGCTCGCCGCCGAACCGTCGAGCGAGCTCACCAAGCGAGTCCTCGACGACGCCGGTTTCGTCAATCACGGCCGCGCGTCGCTCAACGTCGCCTCGCTCGCCGGCACCGGTTCACAGCGCGAGTTGTTCGCCGAACTCATCATCCTCGTCTGGCAGGCGCTGCGCTCGAACATCGACCCGGACATGGCGTTGAACAACTGGGAACGCTACGCGCGCAACCTCGACGACCGCGAAGAGCACTACCGCAGGTTGCTCCGTCAGCCGCGCATGCTCGATCTCATGCTCCAGGTCTTTGCATCGAGCACCTTCCTCTCCGAAACGCTCATCGCGAACCCGCGCTTCCTCGACTGGGCGCTCGACCAGCGAACCGTCTCCCGCGCGCGCGGCGACGAGGAAATGCTCGCCGACCTGCGGGAATCCGGCATCACCTCGCTCACCGTCGCCGGACGTCGTGCGCTCGTCCGCCACCGACGAAAGCGCGAGCTGCTTCGCATAGGAACGCGCGACATCTGTCTGCACGTCGCGCTGCCGGAGATCACCGCCGAGCTCTCCGCGCTCGCGCGCGCAATCGTCGCGGCCGACCTTGAGGCTATCTGGAACGATCTCGACGTGGACCCGCCGACGCGCGAGCGTCTCTCGATCCTCGCCTTCGGCAAGCTCGGCGGTAACGAGCTCAACTACAGCTCCGACATCGACCTCCTCGCGGTCTACGCCGACGGCGCTTCCGAGCAGCGCGACCGCGACACACGGCTGTTCTCGGACGCCCTCACACGACTGCGCGGTGACTTGTCCGACCACACGCCCGACGGGTACGCGTTTCGCGTCGACTTCCGGCTGCGCCCCTACGGGAGCGCCGGTCCCCTCGTGCAGTCGGTCTCCGCGGCAAGGAAATACTACGAGCTTCGAGCGTCGCCGTGGGAGCACCAGGCGCTCGTCAAACTCGCACCGATCGCCGGTAACGTCGAGCTTGGAGGTGCATTCCTCGAGGAGGTGAAGCCGATCTCGATCAGTCGGTTCGAGTCGCAGACGATCCGCCGCACGATCGGTCGGCTGCGCGAGCTCGCGGTCCGGCAGACGCGCGCGGAGGAGGACATCAAGAGCGGAGAAGGTGGGATCCGCGACATCGAGTTCCTGGTGCAGGGTCTGCAGATGATCCACGCGGCCGATCATCCTGAGGTCTTGACGGGGAACACGCTTGCCGCGCTCGAACGACTCGCGGCGGCGCGGATCATCGACGAGGCGGCAAGGTCGGAGCTCTCCGAAGACTACACGCGGCTGCGCCGGATCGAGCACGTGCTGCAGGTTTACGAGGATCGGCAAGTGCACGCGCTTCCCGGCGACGAGTCGGACCGAGCCGCGATTGCACGCAGACTCGACGGCCCGGGAGCCGACGGAGCGTCGTTCAACGCGGACCTCGCCCGTCGACGCGACCGGATCCGCGCCCGGTTTCAGCGCTTCATCGATGGAGCCGGGACTACGCGTCTCCCTCGAGCCGACGGATGATCTCCGGGAACTCGTAGGTAACGACTCCGCGGTCGTCGACCTCCATGCGGACGCGTGAATTGTCGACCATCGACTCGATGAGTCCTTCGGCTTCGTGTACGCCCAGGCCGGTCTCCACGACGATGTCGGAGACGGTGAGCCTGCCTTTCAGCCGATAGGCGAGCTTGAAGATTCGCGCTTCGTCGCTTTGGGGATGTCCCGGCACCGAAGGTCGGTAGCCGCCGTAGCGGAGGCGCTCGGCGAGCTCGTCCTCGTCCACGACGCGGTGCCGCCGGTCTACACCTCGAAGGAAGCCCGACGCGACTCGCACCATGATCACGAAGAAGATGAGCGGGAGAATGAACCCGAACGGGAGAAATCCGAAGCTGATCATACTGTCCTCACACACAATATAGCGCCGGAGGGCTCGTATGTTCAAAGCCCCGATTCGCCGTCCGGGTAGAGCGCCGCGAGGAACCGGTCGTACGTCCGCAGGTAGTTCTCGTAGCCGTCGGAAAACTCCGCGTGCCGCGACGGCTGCGGTTCGTAGCGGTGCGTGAAGCGCACGACCCGGCCCGCCGCCTCCCAAGGCACGGCGAAATCCCCGAGCCCTGAGAGAGCGCAGCAGACGTTTCCGACGAGCTCCGCGTCGAGTACGTCCGGGGTCGTCACCGGGACGCCGGTGATATCCGCTTTCATCTGGTTCCACACGGCGTTCTTCGCCTGTCCCCCGCACGCGCGGAGCTCGCCGACCTCACAGCCGGCGGCTCGCAGCGACTCGAGAGACTGACGCACCGCGTATCCGATGGAATGGACGACGCCGCGCCCCATCTCCGCGGTAGCGTGGTCGCTTCGCAGCCCGACGAACATCCCCCGCGAGAACTCCCAGGCCGCGCCGCGGTGCATGGACGGGAAGAACAACGGTTCCTCCTCGAACCCGGCCGCCTCGATCTCGGCGAGCATGCGCTCGTACCCGACCGAACGCTGACGGGAGACGCGGCGGAACCACTCGAAGATGCGGCCCGTGGACGCCAGCACGCCGGCGATGTTCCAGAGACCGGGAACGACGTGAGGAAGACAACGCACCTCCTCGCTCGACGACGGCTCGCCGCTGCAGTGATTGATACCCTCGGACGTCCCGGCCCGATCGCACGTCGCTCCGGGCTCTACGGTCGCTGTTCCCAGCAGGCTCATGAGGAAGTCCGGCCCGCCGGCGACGATCGGCGTGCCGCGGGGAATGGCGAAGAGGTCGACGCACGTCCCGCGAGTCTCACCCACCCGTTCGCCGGGTCGCACCAGCGGCGGCACGCGCGCCGGATCGACGGCGTAGGCGCGCAACCCGTCGTCGTCCCAGACGTAGCGGTCGAATGCCTCGGACGGCGAAGTCGAATGGCTCTCGGCCCCCATCAGAAACGCCAGGTACTCGGGACACGTCATGAACTGCCACGTACGCTCGTGGACCTCCGGACGCTCGCGGCGGACCCAGTCGATCTTGGGAAGAAAAAACGACGGTTGCCCTGCGATGCGGGTCTCCCGCGTATCGAGCCACAGAAGCGCATCGCAGATCGCAGTCCCGTCCTCGGCGACGGGAATCACCGTGGGGCCGTTCCCGCTGAGGACGACGGCGTCGATCGAGTCGACATCCGGACATCGGTCCATCGTCGCCTGCACCGCGCGCACCCACTGTTCGGTCACCCAGATGTCCGGCGGATCACCGGTGGCGAGCGGCTCGCGATGCAGCCATACGGCTCGAGCATCGTCGCGCTCGAAGAGCCCGGCCTTCACCGATGAGGTGCCGATGTCGAAGGCGAGCAGGTGCGCCACGGTTTCGCTTGTACCACGCGCTCGGATGGCGGTCAACGGCGGTCGATTGACGCGTCGGTCCCTTTTCGATACCGTTTTGTCAATACCGATTCTTCGGGGGAGGGACGTTGTCCCGACCGGCGGTGACAGCCCGCGAACTCCGCACGCGGAGGGGAACCGGCGTAATTCCGGTGCCGACAGTGCAAGTCTGGATGGGAGAAGAATGCGGTCGCGGGACGGGGGCCGCTCCGTCCAGCCGTGCATTCCCCATCCGCCATGGGAGGCTTCTATGAAGAAGCTCGTGTTCCTGGTGGCGGTGGCGGTTCTGATCGGACCCGTGGCGTTCGCCGCGGGCAGCTCAGAGGAACCGGAAGCCGATCTCTATTCCATTGGTGTCTTCGTACCCGGTGTGGTCGAAGGCAGCCCCACCTACGAGATGCTCGTCGACGGCGTCGAGCGGGCCGCGACGGAATCCGACTCGGCGACCGTCAAGGTCGTCGAGGGCGGGTTCAACCAGGCGCAGTGGGGCCAGAGCATCACGTCGATGGCCGCAAGCGGTGAGTACGACCTCATCGTCAGCAGCAATCCGGAAATCCCCGACATCATCGTGGAAGTGCTCGAGTCGTTCCCGGACCAGTACTTCCTCCTCATGGACGCGTGGCTGCAGGACAATCCGCGGGTGCACGCGGTCATGTTCAACCAGCGCGAGCAGGCGTTCCTCGCCGGTCACTTCGCCGGCCTGGTCGGCGCAAGCGACATGGTAGACAGCGAGGGCCCGCTGCGCGCCGGCCTGCTCGCGGGTCAGGAATACCCGATCATGAACGACATCATCCGTCCGGGCTACGAGCTGGGACTGCGCTCGGTCGATCCGGACGCTACGGTCGATTTCCGCGTGCTGGGAAACTGGTACGACGCCGGCCGCGCCGCCGAGCTCGCCGACTCCATGTACGCGACCGGATCGCACATGGTGCTGCCCATCGCCGGCAGCGGCAACCAGGGCGTGATATCGGCTGCCAGGGACCGCGACGCGTACGTCGTCTGGTACGACACGCCCGGACTCGACGAGGCGCCGGGGATCGTGATCGGGAGCACCTACGTCGCGCTCGACACCGCAGCCTACGAGAGGACGCTCGCGGCGATCGCCGGGGAGCTCTCCTTCGGGCAGGCCGAGATTCTGGGGGTCGCCGACGGGTACGTCGGGTTCGTCGATGACGCCCGCCTCTACGAGCGTCACGTCGACGAAGCGGTGCGCGCGCAGATGGCGCGCATGATCGAGAAGATGGAGAGCGGCGAGGTCTTCCTCGACATGCCCCTGGAATGACCGCCTCCGATCCGCTTCTCGAGGTTCGTTCGGTCTCGGTTCGCTTCGCGGCAAACGATGTGCTCGCCGTCGACCGGATGGACCTCGAGCTGCATTCGGCCGAGGTGCACGCGATCATCGGAGAGAACGGCGCCGGCAAGTCGACCTTGATGCAGGTGATAGCCGGCGCGCTCACGCCGACCTCCGGGTCCGTGGTCGCCTTCGGCCGTACCCTCCCTCCGGCGGACGCTCGGGCCGCACGCGATGCCGGCGTCGTCTTGTCGTACCAGCATCCCCGCCTCGACCGGATGCTGTCGGTCCTGGAGAACCTCTTCCTCGGCGACGAGCCTGTGCGGTGGGGTCTGCTCTTCGATCGCACGCGCGCACGCGCGCGGGTCGCCTCGGTTGCCCCCGATTTCACGCCCGCCTTCCTGCGACGACGGCTCGGCACGCTGTCTTCCGGACAGGTTCGGCTCGTGTCGGTCGTGGCGGCGCTCATGCGTCTTCCGCACGACCGGCCCGGCGTCCTCATCCTCGACGAACCCACCGAAGCCTCGACTCCCGACGAGGTCGAAGTGCTCTTCGACATCATCCGCCGCGTCGCCGCCGGAGGCCACGCGGTGCTGTTCATCTCGCACCGCCTGCCTGAAGTGGAGCGCATAGCCGATACGGTCACCGTCATGCGCGCCGGCCGCGCGGTCGCCACATTCCGGGAGCCGGTGGGCGCGCGGGAGCTCGCGCACGCGATGGTAGGCGGCGAGAGCGCACCGGACGGACGCGGCGGGGCTGTAGACCTCGTCACCGCACCGACTCCCAACAGACCACCGACAGCGAGCGGTCGCGCAGCGACGTCCGAACCGCCCCGTCTGCTTCTCAGCGGGCTCGTCGCGCGCCGGGGTGAACGCGTCGTGCTCGACCACGTCGATCTCGCGCTGAGGGCCGGGGAGATCGTCGGCCTCACCGGGATCCGGGAGAACGGGATCGAAGCGCTCGAGGAGCTTCTCGCCGGACGGCTGCGGGCGTGCGACGGCACCTTCGAGGTCCTCGGTGTCGACGCACGCGGACGGACGGCAGACCAGCTGCGCCGGCTCGGACTGCGCTACGTTCCCACCGACCGCCTCCTTCGCGGCGCAAGCCTCTCCTCGTCGGTATCGGATAACCTCATCGCCCTCCGACGCCGGGACCTGCAGCGGGGCGGGTTTCTCGACCACGGACGCGCTCACCGATTCGCGGCAAAGCTGCGCACCCGGTTCGGTATCGACGGCGGCCTGAGCGTCCCGCTCTGGCAGCTCTCCGGAGGCAATCTCCAGAAGGTGATCCTCTCTCGTGAGCTCGAGGGCGATCCGCAGCTCGTTGTGATCTGCGAGCCGAGCTGGGGACTCGACTTCGTCTCTCGCGCGCGCATCGCCGACGCGATCAGGGGCATCGCCGACGAGGGCGCGTCGGTTCTCGTGCTTTCGACCGACATCGACGAGATCCTCGCGCTCTCGACCCGAATCGGCGTCCTCTACGACGGACGCATCGTCGGCACCTACGATTGCTCTGAGGTCACCCGGGACGAGATCGGGCGAGCGATGGTCGGCACACCGACGAGCTCGGACGCGGAGATCCGCGCATGAGACGACGCGCTCCTGTGGGCACGATGCGATCGAGTCTGCTCGCGCTGCTCGGCGCGCTGGCGATCACCGTCGCGCTTCTCGGAATCGGCAGCGAGTCGTGGGGCCGCGCGCTCGAGGCGTTCTTCTTTCAGCCGGTGGCAAACGCCTACTACTTCGGCAACATGGTCGGCACGATGGGATACCTGCTGCTCGCCTCGCTCGGCATCGTCGTGGCCTTTCGTGGCGGTCTCTACAACCTGGGCGGCGAAGGTCAGATCTTCGTCGGCGCGCTCGCCGGGACGCTCGCCGCGCTCGCGCTGCCCGGCCTTCCGGGGTTCGCGGGCGTCTTCCTCTTGCTCGTCGTCGGTGCAGCGACCGGAGCGCTGCTCGCGGGAGTGTCCGGGCTGCTGCGGCGCGTCTTCGGAGCCCCCGAGCTCATCACCTCGTATCTGCTCTCGGCCGCGCTCATCCCGGTATCGGAGTATCTCATCAGCGGGCCCGCGAACGACCCTGACCGCAACCTGCTCGCGACGGCTACGATCGACCCGGCCTACTGGCTCGCGAGGCTCCTGCCGCCTTCCGAGCTGAATCTGGCCTTCCCGCTCGCTATCGCCATGGCGGCGCTCGTGCATCTGGCGATGTTCCACACGGTTCGCGGGTACGAGGTCAGGCTCTACGGTCTGAACCGCGAGTTCGCGGTGTACGCCGGCATCAACGAGACGGCGTGCACCGTCGGCCCCATGACGCTCTCCGGCGCGCTTCACGGCCTCACCGGCGCGCTGATGATCGCGGGAACCTATCACGCGACCATCAGCGGGTTCACCGGCGGTATCGGCTGGAACGCGATCGCCGTCGCGCTCGTCGCGAGACTGCACCCGGTGGGAGCGATCGCGTCGGCGCTCGTATTCGCCTACCTCGACGCCGGATCGAAGGCGTCGATGCTGCACACCGAGTTCACCTTCGAGCTCGGCACGATCATCCAGGCGGTCATCCTCATGCTCGTGACCGCGTCGTTCGCGCTCCGGCGGCGCAGTCGGCGCGACGACGACGTGGCTGACGGTGTGAACGACGGAGGCGACCCGTGATCGCGAACGCGCTGGAGCTCATGGTGCCCATCCTCCTCGCCGCGCTCGGCGGACTGCTCACCGAGCGGGCGGGTGTTCTGAACATCGGCCTCGAAGGACTGATCCTCACCGGTGCCTTCGCAGGGATCGCCGGTGCGAGCGCCTTCGACTCGCAGCTCGCCGGGCTGCTCATCGGCGCCGCTGCCGGGGGCCTCCTCGCGGCGGTCTACAGCGTCGCGTGTCTCGAGCTGCGCGCGAACATCTTCGTCGCCGGGCTCGCGACGAACCTGCTCGCCGCCGGAACGATACCGTACGTCTCGGCGCTCGCCTACGACACGAAGGGGGTGGTACGCCTCGCGGGCGAGCCGGGATTCGCGTCGTTGCTCGACGTGTCGATCATGGTCCCCATCGCGCTCGTTCTCGCCGGTATCGTCGCGATCGTCCTCTTCGAGACACCGTTCGGGATCCGTGTGCGCGCGGTCGGCGGGACGCCGGCTGCGCTCGCCGCGCGCGCGCTCGACCCGGCGCGATACCAGCGCGCGGCGATGCTGCTCTCCGGCGTGTTTGCCGGCTTCGCCGGCGCCGAAATGTCGCTGCGACTCGGCGTGTACGTGCCGAACATCAGCGCGGGACGCGGCTGGATCGCGCTCGTCGCCATCTTCCTCGGAGCGCGGCACCCCTTCGGGGTGGTTGCTGCGGCGGGCGTATTTGCACTCTTCGAGTCGTTCGCCGGCGCAGCACAGGGGGTCACGAACGTTCCCGGCACGCTGCTGCTCGGCCTGCCCTACCTCATCACGCTCGTCGCGATGGTGCTCTATTCGGCACTCGGAAGGAAGGAGCGGTCGCTCGAGTAACCGCGGCCTTCGCGCTTTGAGCGAGCCGCCGGAGCCGGATCACCGCGCGTGTTCGTCGACCGGAATGCCGGGATAGAGCGCGATCGGCGCTCCGGCCAGCTCGGCGACCGCCGCGCTCACGCGGTCGCCTTCGCGACTCCATCGCTCGCGCAGTTCGTCACGCCGGCGACGAACGTAGTCGAGATCCGGATTGCCCGGCGACCCGGTCGACGTCCTGCGGCCGATCACCTCGTCGATGTCGAACGAGCTCGGGTCGATCGACGCGAGGTCTGAAGCGACCGACCGGTAGGCATCGCGAAAGCTCTCGCCGGCGGTCACGCGCTCGAGGGCGACGTCGGTCGCGAAGAGCTCGGGCGTGAACGCGGCGCGCAGGCGTTCGGGATGGACCTCGAGCCTGCTCACGGTAAGCGACACGACGTCGAGCATATCGAGCGCCAGGTCGACCGACCGAAGCAGCGGCTCCTTCGTCTCCTGTACGTCGCGATTGTACGCCGACGGGAGGCTTCGGACGACGTTGCGCACGCGGTCTGCGTCGGCCGAAAGCGTTCCGGCCTTCCCCCGCAGCAGCTCGAGACCGTCCGGGTTGCGCTTCTGCGGCATGATGCTCGACCCGGAGCACAGCTCGGCGGGCAGCGTGAAGTACCCGAACTCCGGCAGCGTGAAGACGATCAGGTCCGCGGCGAGACGCCCGAGCACGAGCCCGATTGCGTCGAGCGCTTCCAGCAGCGCCAGCTCGGTCTGACCGCGCGAGGAAACCGCCCAGAGTACGTTGTGGTGCACCTCTGCGAACCCGAGCAGGCGCGCGACGAGCTCGCGGTCCACCGGGAGCGGAACGCCGTAGCTCGCGGCGGCGCCGAGCGGCGAGCGGTTCAGGAGGTCGTAGGCGGTTGTCAGCATCGAGTCCGCGTCGAGCAGCGCCTCCGCGTAGCTCGCCGCCCAGAGGCCGACCGTCGACGGCATCGCCGGCTGCATGTGCGTGCGACCGGGCATGGGGGTACGCTCGTGATCGGTGGCGAGCTGGTGGAGCGCGTCGATCGCGCTCGCCAGCGACCGTTCGATCGCGATGATTCCCTCCCTGGCGAACAGCCTCGTGGACGCGAGCACCTGGTCGTTGCGCGAGCGGCCAGTGTGGACCCTTTTGCCCGCCTCGCCGAGCCGTTCGACGAGCCGCTCCTCGATCCAGGTATGGCTGTCCTCCTGGTCGCGGCGGATCGCGCACCCCTCCTCCACCGCCTCGAGCGCGATCAGCCCGAGCTCGTGCTCGAGGGTCGTACGCTCGTCGCCGGACAAGACACCGATCGACTCGAGCATCCGCGCGTGCGCGATGCTCGCCACCGCGTCCGCCGCTACGAGCCTTCGGTCAAGAATGTAATCGCTCCCGACGGTGAAGCGCTCGATCAGCGCGTCGAGCGAGTAGCCCTTCTCCCAGAGTTTCGCCATGATGGCTCGAGCCTACCGCATCCCCGGGGGCCGGGCAAGCCGGCCCGGCGGCGC
>CAZVEF010000009.1:0-42250 GCA_964625715.1 uncultured Spirochaetaceae bacterium
CTCGCCATCGCAACCGAAAACGGCGCGGTCGCGGCGCACTTCGGGCGCTGCCCGCAGTACACGCTCGTCGACCTGGAGAACGGCACCGAGGTGCGCCGCACGACGATCGAGAACCCCGGCCACGAGCCCGGACGGATCCCCGCGCTCTTGAGCGATCACGACGCGGACGTCGTGATCGCCGGCGGCATGGGCCGCCGGGCGCAACAGCTCTTCGACGACATGGGCATCGAACAGATCGTAGGCGTACAGGGCGCGATCGACGCCGTCGTGTCCGGGTGCGTCGATGGCACGCTCGAGGGCGGCGAAAGCCTCTGCTCGCACGCAGAGGCGCACGGCGACGGCAATGGAGGGCACGACCATGAAGGTATGCATCACCACGGCCACTGCTGACTCGCCAGCGCGGCTCGACTCGCGCTTCGGGCGGTCACCCTGGTTCACCTTCTATGACACCGGTACCGGAGCGTCGACGGTGGAACGGAACGAGTTCGCCGACGGAGCGAGCGGCGTTGGAGCCCAAGCGGCCCAGCTCGTCGTCGAGCGCGGCGCGCAAGCCGTCGTAACCGGGCAGGTGGGGCCCAGCGCGTTCGCGGTCCTGAAGGCGGCAGGCATCGCCGCGTATACGACGAGCGCCGCCACGGTCGACGAGGCGGTCGAGCTCTTCCGGGCGGGCAAGCTCGAGGCGGCAGGTGCGCCGACCGGGCCCGGCCACCACGGCGGCGGCAGGCGCGGATGAGGATCGTCGTCGCGAGCGGCAAGGGCGGCACCGGCAAGACCACGGTATCCGTCGGGCTCGCGCTTTCGCTGCCCGGTAAGGTTTCGCTGCTCGACTGCGACGTCGAGGCGCCGAACACGCACCTGCTGCTCGGGTCTTCTCCGAGCGCGCAATCAGCACCGGGCGGTGCGGCGGTAGGCACCGTCGGCGCCGGGGCCGTTGGTGACGGTGCGGCGGGCGGCGCCGGGACCGTGGGTGACGGTGCGGCGGGCGGCGCCGGGACCGTGGGTGACGGTGCGGCGGGCGGTGCCGAGCCGGGCGCAGACGCTGCCGAGCGCGCCGTGCCTGCGACGCCCGCCACGGCGCGGACCCGTTTCACGATTCGCGTGCCGAAGGTGGACGACGAGCGATGTACCGGCTGCGGACTGTGCGCGAAGTTCTGCGCCTACGGAGCGCTTGCTGTCGTACGCAGGCGGGTGCTCTTCTTCGACGACCTCTGTCACGCGTGCGGCGGTTGCGCGCGCGTCTGCCCCGAAGGCGCGATCACGGAGGTGCCGCACGAGATCGGCACGATTCGGACGACCGATGACGGCGTACTTCGGCACGTCGTCGGCGAGCTCGACGTGGGGCAAACGCTCGCCCCGCCGCTCATCCGCGCGGTGAAGGCCCGTGCCGGCGACGGCACGACGGTGATCGACGCGGCGCCGGGAGCGACCTGTCCGGTCGTCGAAGCCGCACGTGGCTCCGACGCCGGCCTGCTCGTCACCGAGAACACCCCCTTCGGTCTGCACGATCTCGAGCTCGCCGCCGAAGTCTTCTCCAAGCTCGGCGTTCCCACCGGCATCGTCGTGAACCGGAACGGGATCGGGCATGCCGACGAGCGCGATCTCGACGAGGTCAGCCGCCGGTTCGGCTTTCCGGTCCTCATGCGCATCCCCTACTCGGAAGCGATCGCGCGCGCGTACGCCGACGGACGGTCCATCGTCGACGTCGAACCGGGGCTGCAGGACGAGTTCCGCGCGCTCTACAGAGAGCTTGCCGAGATGGCGGAGGCGGCGCGCACCGGCGACGAGTCCTCCAGGGGAGCAGCGTCGTGAAGCAGATCGTCATCATGAGCGGCAAGGGGGGCACGGGCAAAACCTTCGTCTCTTCGTCGATCGCCGCGATCGCCGGGGCGAACGCAGACGCGTTCGGCACGACGTTCGCAGATTGCGACGTCGACGCCGCCAATCTCCACCTCATGCTCCACCCGACCGACACTTCGTGCAGCGACTTCGTCTCCGGCAAGCTCGCCGAAGTGGATTCCGACCGGTGTACCGGGTGCGGGCTGTGCGTCGACGCGTGCCGGTTCGACGCCGTGTCGCTCATCGGCACGGATGGGCGCACCCGTGCGTTGGTCGACCCGATCGGGTGCGAAGGGTGCGGGGTCTGCGAGTACGTCTGCCCGGAGAAGGCTGTAGCGCTGACCGAGCAGCGCCGCGGGCACTGGTGCGTCTCGCGGACACCGTACGGGATGCTCGTGCACGCGCATCTCGAGCCGGGCGAGGAGAACTCGGGCAAGCTCGTCGCGAAGGTCCGCGACGTCGCTGCCGAACGTGCGCGGCAGACCGGCGCAGATTGGATCCTGATTGACGGGCCGCCGGGAACCGGGTGCGCCGCCAAGTCCGCGATCACGGGGACCGACTACGTTCTACTGGTAGCCGAGCCCACGCCCAGCGGCATCCACGACACGCTGCGAGTGGTCGACCTCGCGCGGCACTTTCGAATCCCCATCGGTCTCGTCGTCAACAAGGCCGACCTCGCCCCCCACCGCACCGACGAGCTACGGCGGATCGTCGCAGAACAGGCGATCGCGTGGCTGGGAGAGATCCCGTTCTCCCGCGCGGTCCCGGAGGCGCTCACGACGCTCACCCCCTATCCGATCGAACACGACGACGGCATTACGGCGACGCTCGCGGCGGCGTGGAATCGCATCCGCGCAGAACTCGCGCCGGCGGCCGGTGTAGCCGGCTGACCATCGTGTACCTGCTCGTCCACGCGTGCGCCCTCGTTCACCTTCCCTGCCTCGATCTGTAGCGCCCGAGAAACCGCACGTCGCGACGGGTTGGGCGCCGGCCGCCGAAGGAGACGGCGAGCGCGAGGCGCGCCACCCGCCGTGCGTGCGCATCGCCGTGCGCGGACCAGCCGGTCCAGCCGGCGGTCTCCGGCGAAGGGGCTCCGCTTTTGACGCTCCGTCTCACTATCCGCCGCATCGTCGACGTGAATCGGGAGGCCGTGTCCCGCGACCTCGACACGAGCACGACCCCGACACCGCCAAGGATCACGGCGGGGAGTCCCCACAGCCACACCGGGAGCTCGGGCAATTGAAAGACCACTGCACGCCCGCGATCACGTTCGGACACTTCCTCGCGAAGGATCTCGGAGAGCTGCGAGAAGGTGCGTCCCTCGTTTCTGATCGACTCGAACCGTTCGAAGAAGGTGTCTTCGTATCCGACCGGCTGCATCGGCGGGGTCGCCTCGACGGTTCGCCACCCGACGTCGGGCAGGAACACCTCCGCCCAGGCGTGGGCGCTGTAACCCGACACGACGACCTCGTCGCTGTACTCTGGCCCGAGTGCGGCCCCGTACTCCTCGCTCGGCGGCCGCTGGACGAGAAACCCGGTGACGTAGCGCGCCGGGATGCCCTGCATGCGGCTCAAGGTGACGAACGCCGTCGCGAAGTGGACGCAGAACCCGCGTCGATGCTCCTCGATAAACGCCTCGAGGAAACGGTCGCGCTCTCGGAGTTCCGGGGGCTCGAGCGTGTACTCGAACCCCTCTCGCAGGAACCGAAGCGTATTGACGATGGTCTCTGACTCGGTATCGCCGCGGAGCCGGGTCGCGAGCGCTTCGAGATCGGGCGACAGATCAGCAGGCACCTGCAGGTAGGCTTCGGCGTGCTCCGGATCCGCGGCGGTTTCAGGAGCCCCGGCGACCTCCGCAGCCGCGTCCGATCGCGAACCCGTCGCCCGCAGGAGCGTGAGGCGATCGCCGTAGAACAGGGGGTCGGAGAGCACGTATCCGGAGGCCTTGCCCGACTGCTCGAAGACGATCGTGTCACGGCCGGAGACGGCGATCTCCGTCGTGTCGAGCGTGTGTGGAAGCGCCGAGTAGAAATCGGCCAGGATGGTCACTTCCGTTCGCGTAAGCGCCGACTGATCGAGGGATGCTGCGTGGTCCGCCTCATCGCCCGTAGACAGCGGCATCGGTTCTCCCGGCGCATCGGCATCGCGAGCATCCTCCTCGTCCGACGCAGCGGCGATCGCCGATGAGATACGCCATCCCGAGCCGACAAAACGGTCGAAGACCTCGGTGCGAAGATACACAGACCCGCCGATTACGGGGCTCACGCGAAAAAGGGCGCGGTTGGAGAGAACGGGCGATCGAGAGAGGTCGGTAGAGGAAAACCGATAACCGTACCCGGGTATGTCGTAGACGATCGGGAAGTTCGGGAAGAGCGTGACGATCGCATCGCGAAAGGCCGGGCTCACGACGTTGTTCACGAAGCGGCTGCCCTCGGGGGCGGTGACGCGCGCGAGCCCGAGCGCGCTCGAGATCGTGAAGACGGCGAGGACCGTCGCGTGGCCGACGGCGCGCAGCCTCGACACACCGTGATAGCCACGCGCGGCCCCGGCCACGATCACCGCGAGCGCGGCGCCCGCGAGGATCCAGACCGGCTCGGGTCGCGAGAAAACCGGGATCGCGAGGAAGCTCAGCCAGCCGACGTACGCCGCCGACACGATCAGCGGCCGAGACGGGAGGTGTGCCGCGAAGAGCGCAGAGCCGTAGCCCACGAACATGACAAAGACGAATGAGACCGCTCCCCGGGCGCCGCCTTCGGCGGCGAGCTCGAACCACACGAGATACGCGGACAGCGGGATGATCACCACATCGGCGATGAGCACGAGCGCGCCCACCAGACCCAGCGCGCGGGCGAGCCACCTGAGGCCCTTCACGCGCCCGACCGGTTCGCTCGAAAGCACGAGCGTGGACGAGAAGAGGACGCCCCATGCGACTACCGCGACAAGTGGACCGGTCGCGTCCAGCAGCTCGTGGGCAGCGACGATCGGGGCGACAGTAAGGGCGGTCGCCGCGAGCAAGCGCAGCGTTACGCCGAGGGGGCGCGCCATTGTGCCAACTCCTCTGCCAGCTCATCGGCCGATTCGACGAGAATCAACTCGCCACCGGATTCGCGGAGCGAGCGCCTCATCACCTTCCCCCGCCCCCGTTCCTCATCCGACAAGCCGGCGACGTCTACGATCGCCGCCGCGTGCAGCGCGCGGCCGCCGCCTCGCTCGACGAGCTCGAAGACCTCCGGGTCAAGCATGTGCGTTACGAAGATCACCGTCCCCTCGGAGAGCGCGGCCTCAGACCGATGGTACTCGTAGAGCAGCGCGGGAGAGACCCGCGAGCGGAAGAACAGGCTGATCGTTCGACTGTGGAAGCGGGCGAACTCGGCCTCGTCGCCCGGGTCGATACGCGTCACGTCCGTGCCGGTCACGATCGAGACGGGAACCTCGCGGTCGAGGTAGTGCTTCGCCAGCGCCACGACGATCTCGATCACCCCGTCCTCGGTCGCGAGCGCGGTCACTCCGGATCCGGTCGGGCGGGTGTCCATGCAGATCGTGACCCCCGGTTCCGCGGCGGTGTCGTACTCCTTCACCAGCGGCTCTCCCACCGCCGCGAGCTTTCTCCAGGAGATGTGCCGTGCATCGTCCTCCGGGCGGTAGGGACGGAGGCTCCGGTAGAGCGTATAGTCGATCTCCACCCCTGCCGACGGGCTCTGTGCGACGGCGTGCTCGGTCTCGAATCCCGGTAGCGCCGACGGCAGCGACAGGACCCGCGGGTAGACGTAAAACGTGCGGCTGAAGACCGGGACGATAAAGCCGAGCCAGCCAAAGAGATCCCACACGACGAGCCGATCGAGACCGACGGTGTAGACGCCCCGGTACGGACATCGAACGGAGCGATCGATAGTACGGGTCTCGTGCGCCCGGAGCTGGAACCGCCGAGTGTCGAGCCCCCGTTCGACGCGACCCATGTGGAAACTCGCCGTGATCGGCGCGGACGGAACTCTGGTCTCATTCGTGACCGAGAGGTAGTAGCCGACCGCCTCGCCCTTCGCGGGATGATCGTTGGAGAACTCCTGGTGGTATCGCAGCCTAGTCCTGGTAACGATCATCTGCGTGACCGAGAAGAGCGGCAGCAGGAGCATCGCGTACCATACGACGAGCAGCGTTCCTCCCAGGTACACGCCGGCGAGGTAAACGATCGAGAGCGCGAGCAGGTAGACGGCCGTGCGACCGGGACGGAGACGAATCGGACTGATCACGAGATCCCCGTCGGTAGCGGTATCGCCTCCAGGACAGCCTTCACCACGTCCACCGGGCGCTTCTCCTCCATACGAGCTTCAGGTGCCAGGATGAGCCGATGGCGCAGCGCGGCGGTCGCGATCTCCCTCACATCCTCTGGAATCACGAAGTCGCGTCCCTGCACCGCTGCCCTGCCCTGCGCCGCGTGCATCAGATGACCCGACGCCCGCGGACTCATCCCCAGACGGACGTACCGGTTCCTGCGGGTGCGCTCGGCGATCGCGACGAGGTATCGCTTGATGTCCCGATGCACGCGTACCGATCGAATCGTGCCGCGAGCGTGCGCGACCTCTTCGGGAGAGGCGACGGCGGACAGCGCCGCGAGCGGTTCCTGTGACTCGAGTAGATCCATGATCTCGATCTCCTGGTCGGTTGCCGGATAACCAAAGGAGATCGAGAGGCCGAAGCGGTCGAGCTGTCCCTCGGGAAGCCGAAACGTGCCGGCGAACTGGAGCGGGTTCTGGGTGGCGATGAGGAAGAACGGTTGCGGGAGCTGGTAGGTCCTGCCGTCGACGGTCACCGATTGCTCCTGCATCGACTCGAGCAGCGCCGACTGAGTCCTCGCGGACGCCCGGTTCAGCTCGTCGGCGAGCACGAACTGACGCATGATCGCACCGGGCTTGAAGACGAACTCGCGCTGCTCCTGCGACCAGACGGTGACACCGGTCACATCGCCCGGCAGCAAGTCGGGCGAGAACTGAATACGGGCAAAGTCGAGCCCGCTCGCGCGGGCGAGCGACCGGGCGAGGGTTGTCTTCCCGACGCCCGGGATGTCTTCGATGAGGACGTTCACGCCGCTCAGGAAGCCGATGAGCACCGTGTCGATCGTCGTGTCATCGCCCACGAATGCTCGCTTCACTTCGGCCCGCAAGCGGGCCGAGAGATTCTTCACCCTCTCTACGCTTCGCGTTTCGCTTTCCACATCTCAAATATCCTGAATCTCAGGCGCGACGTATACGGGTTCCCTCTGCTCCGACCAGGTTGTAGACTCAAGGCGTTTTGTCACCATACTCAAGACAGAGTTCCGCCGGGCGCCGGCGGCCTCACGAGACACGCGCATACCGCTGGTTACACGATCTGGTTCGTCCCCTCGTGCGGGCAGCCATGCGGTGGTACTATCGGATCGAGGCAGAGAACCAGGAGATCTTCCGCGACGTGCGCCCTCCCTACCTCGTGATCCCGAATCACGTCATGACGTGGGATCCCCTGATCGTGAGCTTTCATAACCGTGATCCGATTCACTTCGTGGCTTCCGACGCGAACTTCCGCAGCTCGCTCGCGTCGTGGTGGCTGAGGAGGTTCGGTGCGATTGCGAAGTCGAAGCTCAGAGATGACTTCGGAGCATTACGGACGGTGATGCGGCTCGTGCGCGCGGGACGAGTCGTCGGGGTCTTCGGTGAGGGGGAACGAACGTGGGATGGTGTCACACTGCCCCTCATTCCTTCGACGGCGAAGCTCGTGAAGGCCGCACAGGTTCCGGTCATCGTCCCTGTACTGAAGGGAGCGTATCTTTCGCTGCCGCGCTGGGCGTTCAGGTCCAGACGAGGTCGCATCGCCGTCGAATATCGCCTGGCGCTGTCGCGCGAGGAGATCCTTCGCATGGATGTGGGAGAGATCCGGCTCCGACTGGAGCAGGCCATGTTCCACGACGAAGATGAGTACCAGAAGACGAGGCAGGTCGTGTACACGTCTCAGCGCGCAGCCGAACCGATGCAGCTTCTTCTCTTCTACTGCCCGCAGTGCGCATCGCTCAACCGCATGAAGAGTGAACGGCGCCGGTTGTTCTGCACCTCATGCGGATACTCGGTACGCTTCTCCGGCCGTGGGAGGTTTCTCCCTGACCCGGAGGGCGGCCGCGTCCCGGTCGTGCACGCCACGATTGGCGAGTGGGCCCGAGATCAGGAGCGCTTCGTCGACGCGTACCTTGCACAACGAGCTGCGGCAGCGAGCGTGCTGCGGACAGCCGCCGCGACGCACAACGCAGGTATCGAGGAACCGCTCGGCGAAGAGATCTTCCGGGACGAGCCGGTGAGCCTCTCGACCGGCTACCGGATGGTGCGACCCGCCCGGCGGGCCGTGGGACGACTCTCTCTCCACCTGCACGGGCTCAGCTTCTGCTCACCGGGAGGAGAAGTGCAGAGCTTTCGCTGGCAAAGCATACGCGGGCTGAACGTGGTGTACCAGGATCAGATCGAGTTCTACTACTCCCGCCGGCTGATCGTCTTTGAGTTCCCGCGCCACGATACGTCCGGCTACAAGTACCTGCTGTGCGGCAGAACGCTGATTCGTTGGGGGATGTGACCGAGCCTCGCCCACGGGACGCCGTGCAGGCGGGCCAGGCTACAGCACCTCGTAGAAGAGCCGATACAGCAGCCCCGACCGCTCGAGCGGCGCCGGCACCCAGGCGGATGCTGCGACGAAGGCGAGCGGGTGTTCGACCGTGCTGCCCCGCAGATACGCCTCGTCGTGCGAGGCGGCGGCCGTCCCGTCGGCCTCGAGCGGGATCAGGTGAACGCTGATGCCGTTCGCGCGCGGATGCGCGCTCCCGCTCCACGATGAGACGACGGCCGCATCGACCGCGCCGGCCAGCCCGGCCGCCTGCGCACCGGCGTAGCCGTGGCGGTCGGTGACCACGCGCGCCGCGTCGGCCACGTCGATCGCCAGGTCCCCCGGCGTCGTGTAGAAGTCCTCCGCCTCGTAGAACAGCGTCGCGCGCAACGCGTCGCGCTCCTCGGCATCCGCTGCGTGCGCGTGCGCGACTCGCGCGAACTCGTCGAGCGCGCGCATCACTGCGTCGATCCGATCGAGCCGGGTCGCGGAGATCGACGCACCGGCGACGCCGGCGTAGATGGTCGCGTAGCTCGTCGTGATCGCGTCGGCGAGCGACGCCGCGGTGCGCGGTCCCGAGGCGAACCGGGCGAGAAGGTCGTCGTACTCCCAGCCGTCGGCCGGTTCGAGCGACTGGCTCGCCACCATGAGCCCCGCCTCGTCGCGGAGCTCGTACGCGACTTCGAGGCTTGCGCCGAAGCACGTGTCGAAGCCAACGAGCTCGAGGCCGGCCCCGGAGATTGCCCGGGCGAGCTCAGCGGTGTACAGCGCGTCGCCGCCGGACGCGTCGTCGTAGCTCGTCGCTCGACTGACCCCGACCGCCGGGGAGCGCGCGGAAGGATCGTCGCTGCGGTACCCCGAGCCGTGCCCCCAGATCACGAGCGCGGTATGCTCCGGGGCGTAGGTATCCCGCACGAACGCGAGCAGCAGCGAGAGCGTCTGCGGATCCGCCATGTCGAGCTCGACATCCGGTCCCGATGGGTCGATCCCGAGAGACGGAACCGCGAGCGGGACCGACACGATCGAGGCGTCGACACCGTCAGGGTCGTCTGCAACCTCGTAGAGCCGCGTCCCGGTCCAGTCGCCGTTCGACGCGTCGTGACCCTCACCACGATCGACCAGCGCCACGACCGTGACTCCGGAGCCGCGAAGCCCGGCCGCCTCCATCTCGTTCAGGTCCTCGATCGCCTGCGCCTCGAGCTCGTTGTCGCCGCTCATATAGACGACGATCACCCACTCCGCGCCGGCGCGCGTGAGCTCGGTCACCGCCACCGGATCGAGCATCGTCGGCGGGACGCACCCGAGAACGAGGAGCGCGATGGTGAGCGCTGCAACCGGCCGTCCGATCCACGTCGTGCGCCTCACGAGGCCTCCTCGCGATCGACGTGACCGCCCGGGTTCACCCATCGCGTCCCGTCGGAGAAGGTGACCGTGCGGGCGCGGACACGGTGCGCGGCAACCCCCTCGTCGGCGGCGCCGGCCACGGTGTCGAGCGAGACGCAGAACGTCGCGGTATCACCGGCCGCGAGGTGCGTCTCGGCGAGAACCGAGAAGCTGTTTGCCCCCGCGGCGGGGAGCGGCTCTCCGTCGCGGTAGAGGTCGAAGGCGAGCTCCACGCCGGTGATCGTGCGTTCGCTCACGTTCGCGAGCTCGACGTAGAGTCCCGCGGTCTCGTGGAGCGCGCCCCGGTCGCCCGCCACGAGCCCGACCGAACGGTACGCGACGGGGAACGTAATCTGCGCGAGCAAGCCGCCCGCCGTGCACCCGGCGAGGAGCGCAGACACGGCGAAAACGATGCCGCCTGCGCGAGTCTTCCATCGGCCTCTTCCATGACGCATCGCGCGACCTCCTGCGGCGGACAGTGAATCAGGACGACGGTTTCTACCGTAGTCCGTTCCATGACCGTCTCCGCACACATCCTTACGCCCGGTCTCGCGTCGCTGCTTCACTACTCGCCCCCTGGAGGGCCGGGCCTCGCGTTCCTGCTCTTCGCCGTACTGCTGCGCGTGGCCGCCACGGAGGCGAGGTCTCGCTCGATCAGCAGCGATGCGATCTGGCTGCTCTGTCTCGTCGGCGTGCTGCGCCTGCCGCCGTGGCCGGCGGTGATCGCAGCCGCCACGGCGGGCACGCTCGTCCCCCTGATTGCACGCGCCGCAACCAGGGGCGGCCTCGGCTGGGGAGACCTTCGGCTCTGCTTTGCCCTCCACCTCTGCGCGGGCCCGATCGCCGGTCTCTCGGGGGTGCTCCTGGCGTCGCTGGCCGCGCTCGCCGTCGCAGGGCTTCGCTGCGCGCGCGGCCGCAGCGAGAGTTGTGAAGCAGGAATCGCCTTCGGGCCGTATCTCGTGGCAGGAGTGATTGGTGCTGTGCTTATCGAAGCGGCTCGGTCCGCCTGACAGGTATCTGATGCTCGCGCTCGTGACGGTGCTCGTCGCGCATCCGCTCGTTCCCGACGATCGTGCGGACCTCGAGTTCGTCGACGCGCCGGTCGCCGACATCCTCGTAGCGCTCGGCGCGGCGGCGGGCCGTTCGGTCGTCCCGGATGCGACCGTGGAAGGCCGGGCGTCCTACTACTTCCACGACGTCGACTTCGAGGAAGCGCTGCGCGGCTTCGCGCGACGCTTCGACCTCTTCGTGGAGGAGGCCGATGGGGTATTCCTCGTCTCCGCGCTGCGGGTCAACGCGCACGACGACGGGCGCGTCTCGGTCGAAGCGCCCCGGGTACGCCCGGGGCTCGTCGTCGAGCGGATCGCGAGCACCACCCGCACGTCGATCTCGGCTGACACGCTCCCGAATCACCGGATCTCAATCTACGCAGATCGGCTTCCCCTCGAGGAGGTGCTCGCGTCGCTCGTGGCGAGCCTGCCCGGATACCGACTCGAAGCGGCCGGCGGAGGATGGCGCATCGCGCAGGCCGACGCGCGGTCTGCCGAACAGGGAATCGGCACCCGGATCGCCGCCGACGGTGAGCTCTACTCGCTCGACACGGCGCCGTCCACCCTGGCCGAGCTTCTTCGGTCGCTCTTCGACGCCGCCGGACACGAGTACCAGCTCCTCGCCGCCGCGGCGACGCCCGTCGGTCCGCTGCGCCACGCGGATCGATCGTTCGAAGAGCTTCTCACGCTGATCGTCGAGCAGGCCGATGCGACCTGGACGCGCGTCGGCGATCTCTATTACATCGTCCCCGCACGCCCCCGCGCGGCCGTCACCCGCGCCCTCGTTACGAGCGTGGTCGCCCTCGAGCATCTCTCGGTCGCGGCCCTCCTCGAGCTCCTGCCCTCGGAGCGCATCGCGGACGTGTCCGTTCGGGCCGAGCGCAGCCGGAACGAGATCACGGTCACCGGGGCACCGGCCGCGGTCGATCGAACTACGGCGCTCGTCGAACGCCTCGACGTGCCGCCCCGCGGTCGCTCGTATCGACGATTCGACCTGAAGGCGATCACCGCGTCGCAGCTCGCAGCGATACTCCCGGGCCACCTGCGAAGCGTGGAGCTCGTCGAGCTTCCGGGCTCGCAGGCGGTCGTCGCGCTTCTCACCGACGATCAGGCGCTCGCGCTCGAGAGCCTGGTCGCGACGATCGACCGTCCGCCTGACACGACGCCCCTGACGCTCGCCCACGTAACCGTCGACCAGCTCCTCGAGGTCCTGCCGCCGTCTGCGCGCCCCGCAGACGTGGTACCCACCGGCGATCCGCGTCGCTTCTTCTACGTCGGAGACGCCGACGAGCGGGAGCGATTCCTCGCCGAGCTCGCGTCGGTCGACGTGCCGGTTCCGGCGGTGCGGTATCACCTGCTCGTCGTCCAATACCAGAAGGGCGACGGATTCGACTTCGACATCGACCTGAGCAACACACCGACGACACCCGATGCCGATCAGGCCTTTCTCGCCCGGATCGGCAGCCTGCTCATGCTCGACTTCGACATCGTCTCGACCCTCGGCTACCAGTTCGCCGCCAGGCTCGACGCGAGCCTGCGGAACACCTCCGCGTCGATCGTCGCCGACACGACGCTGAACGCGCTGTCGGGTCGCTCGGTGAGCTTCAGCAACACGAACACGTATCGCTACCGCGACGTCGAACGCGATCCGGACACCGGCGAGCAGGCGCGAACCGGGGTGGTCCGCGAGATCACGTCCGGGCTCATCGTCGAGATCACCGGACGCGCACACGGCGACGCGGTGACGATGGACGTGTCCGCGTCGGTCTCGCGTCGCGGCAACGACGAGTCGGCCACCGGCACTCCGCCCACGACCAGCGAGAAGGTCGTGCGTACGCACGTTCGCGCGCCGGCCGGAACGCCGGTCATCCTGAGCGGCCTCCGCCAACAGGAGGAGGACAGCTCGGTCCGTGAGACCCCGTTCCTCGCGCGGATTCCGCTGCTCGGCCGTCTCTTCTCGGATCGTAACGAGACGAGCGACACGACCGAGCTCGCGATCTACATCGTCCCGCAGATCGAGCGCCGGCCGGGCATGCTCGACACGGACGCGGCACTCATGCAGATCTACGATCGCTCGTTCGGAGGTGCACGGTGAGTTACTCGGCGGCTTTCATGGAGGAGCATTCGGTCGTCCTGCTGGGCCGGAACCCGGGGCTCGTCACCGTCGGTGTGGACAGGGAACCGACGCGGCAGCTGCGGCGGATCCTGCAGAGCCATCACTGCTGCCGTGTGGTGTTTCGCCGCCTTTCGGAAGGGGAGCTGCTCGTCGCACGCCAGCGAGCCGCCGCGCAGGCGCCGGCAGCCGGGCCGACGCGCGACGCGCCGTTCGGCGTAGGGATTTCGGCGACGATCGACGAGGCGCCCGCGGTGAACGTGGTCAACAGTCTGCTGAACGAAGCGGCGCGCGAGCGCGCATCGGACATTCACATCGAGGCGCACCACGACCGGGTACGGGTGCGCTACCGCACCGACGGCGTGCTCCGACGCGTGGAGTCCGTCCTGAGCAGGCCGACGTTCGCGGCGGTCTCCGCTCGGCTGAAGGTGCTATCCGGGTTGAACGCCGCCGAACGCCGTCGTCCCCAGGATGGCCGGTTCACCGTCCGCCTCGCGCATGACAGCTTCGACGTCCGGTTCTCAGCGCTCCCGACGATAGGGGGAGAGTCGCTGGTGCTCCGACTCTTCCCGCAGACGCGCCGGGCGCTCGGACTCGGCGAGCTCGGCATGCCCGAGAGAATCGGCGAGGCGCTCACGACGTTCGTGAAACGGACATCGGGGTTCCTGCTCATCGCCGGCCCGACCGGCAGCGGCAAGACCACGACGCTCCACGCGCTGCTTCGCAAGATCGCCCGGGGCGGACGAAAGATCGTGACGATCGAGGATCCCGTGGAGTACCGTCTCGACGGCGCCGAGCAGGTCCAGACAAACGAGAGCGCCGGACTCACCTTCGACTCGCTGCTGCGTCGGGTGCTCCGCCAGGACCCTGACGTCATCATGGTGGGCGAGATCCGTGATCGCGCGACCGCGGAGCTCTCCGTGCGTGCGGTGCTCACCGGTCATCTCGTACTCGCGACCGTGCACGCCCGCGGGGCACGCTCGGTCGGCGAGCGGCTCGCCAGCCTGGGCGTCGATCCCACCCTCCTCCGTCTCATCGGCCACGTCGTGGTCGCGCAGCGCCTCGTGCGCACGGTCTGCCAGGCGTGCAACGGGCACGGGTGCTCGGGCTGCTTCGGTACGGGGTTCCGCGGTCGGACCGGCCTCTTCGAGCTCGGAAGTCACGACGGCACGCACCATGGGTTCGCGGCAGATGCGCGCGAGAAGGTCGCGCGCGGGATCACGCGTACCGGGGAGGTCGAATGGGCGCTCGACGCGTGACCCGGCTCTCCTTGCGCGACGAGTTGCGGCTCGTCGAGGGGGTTGCATCGCTGGTGAGCGGCGGTCTGGAGGTAGTCGAGGCGTACCGCGCGCTCGCCGCAGACCCTTCATCCTGCGCCCGACGGGTACGTTCGGTCGCGACGGCGGTTGCGCGCGGCCTCGAACAGGGCCTCACGCTGCGCGCCGCGGTCACCGCGAGCGCCGCGCGCCTCGACCCGGTCCACGCGGCGATGCTCGGCGTCACCGACGCAACCGGCGACGCGCGGTCGTCGTTCGAACGCGCACGACGCTTCCTTGCCACGAAGAAGCGGCTTCGCGAGGAGTCGACCGGTGCGCTGCTCTACCCGGCTCTTGTGGCGGGACTCGCGCTTGCCGGATCGATCGCCCTGGTCGTCGTGGTGATCCCCGCAGCGCACCGGCTGCTGGCGCCGCTGGCCGGGTCGGACACGGGGATCACCGAGCTGATCTCGCGCGGGCGCGTCGCGACCACGGCGGTATCCGTCATGCTCGCCGCGGTGGCGGTCGTTGTCGCAGTGCTGGTCGGCGCGCGGCGAGACGCGCGCTCGATGCCGCGGCTGGACCGGCTGCGCCTGCGTCTCCCGCTGGTGGGTCCGTACGAGCTCGTCGCCGACCTCTTCGCGTGTACCTCTGCGCTCGCGGGGACGACGCGCGTGGGGATCCCGCTCGTCGAGGCGCTCGGCGTTGCGGCGGCCTGCGCGAGCAACACCGTCGTGTCCGAGCGGCTGCTCGGCGCCGCCGCGTCGATCGCGCGCGGAGGGCTCGTCGGCGAGGAACTCGCGCGCGCGTTGGCCGGTCTGCCGGAAGGCGCCTACCCGTTCCTGCTGTGCGAATCGGGCTCCGACGTCTCCGAGACCGCAGACACGGTGGCCGCGCGCCTCGCGACGCGCGTCGAGCTCACGGCACGGCGGCTCGGCGTGATCCTCGAACCGGCGCTCATCGTGATCGTAGGGACGGCGATCGTCGTACTCGTGGTCACGCTCGTCGCGCCTCTGTTCCGGCTCTACGCGGAGCTTCTGCCATGATCGCTCGTCTGGTGCTCGGAGAGTCGGGGCCGAAGCTCCTGCGACCGAGAGACCTCGGTCCGTCGCACCGTCTGGTCGTCCTGCTGAGCCGCGAGCTCTCCACCTCCGCGCCGCCGCGCGCGTGGCCGGCTCCGCCGCCGCGCTCCGCCGTCCTCGTCGCGCGTCTCGGGGCGCACCGGCTCTACGCTCGAACGGCGCTTCGCGACACGATCGGGGCGTTCGACGCGGCGACCAGGCGCCACCGCAGCCCGATGATGGTACCCGAGCAGGCGCTTCGGGTGCGAAGAGACCGACACCGTTCGGCGCGGCGCCGGCACGACGGCCGGCTCGCACGCTTCGCCTTTCGGGACGTCGCCGCGCGGAGCCGGCGGATGCGGCTCGCCGCCTTCGCGATCCTGCTCGCGGCGACGCTCGCCGTCGGAACGATCGCGTTGCGCTCGCACGCCTCGTCGTCCATCGAGCTGCAGGCGCTCGAGGCCGAGCGGCTCTCGCTCGACCGCGCCCGCGCGACGATCGCCGAGCTCGAGATCGAGGCGAAGAGGCTGCGAGCCAATGGAGACGACGATCCAGAACCGTCCGGGGTCGTGCCGGCGGATCTTCTCTCCCGGATCGTTGCAACGCTCGAAGACGGAGAGCTCGTCGAATCGTATCGCGTATCCGGCGACCGGCTGACGCTCGTCGTCGCGTCGGGGCGCGGACTCGAGGTAGCACGATCAATTGACGCGCTCGCCGGCGTACGCGAGGTGACCGGAGCGCTGCGAGCAACCGAGGGCGGAACGACCGTGACGGTCGAGGCGCGCATGGGAGCAGCGCCATGAAGACGCCACCTCGCACTCTCGGCCGCGCCGCGCTCGCGGTCCTCATCGTCGCCATCCCTGCGGTCGCCGGCGGCAGCGCACTCGCCCGCCGGGTGGAGGTCGATCGGCTGCGAAGCGAGGTCACACGGCTGCGTGACGAGCTGGGCGTTGGACCCTTCGAGGGAGCTGACGACGTGGTGGCCCGTTTCGCCGCGCGCGCGGATGCGCTCCGCTCGCCGGGTGAACCGATCGACGGACAGGCCACCGGCCGGCTCGCCGAGACGCTCGCGGCGGGAGCCGCGAGCGCGGGCCTCCCCGTAGAGCAGCTCGCCGAAGACCCGCGCTCCTCGCGCGTAAGCGTGAACACGGCGGGAACGCCGGCGGCCACGATGAGGTGGCTCCGCGGAATCGACGACCTGGTCCTCGGCGCGAGCGCGTCGGTCCTCGAGCTCTCGCTGGTGGCGCTGCCCGGCAGCGTCGTGCGGACCGGGCTCACTGTGCTCGCCGCCGAAGCAACCGGCGCACGCAGCCGGCTCGCGAGCGAGGCTGTCGGGGGAGCATCGGACCGGAGTGTCGTCGCGAGATTGTCGTGGCCGGCGTGTGAGTCCGGCTCTCCGGATGCACCGGACGAGTCGACCTCCGGCGAGCGATCGACCCGAAGGGTTGCGGAGCCGATCGACGCGCCGGTCTACCTGGGGACGATCGCCGCCGATGGCGAGGAGCGGTACGCGGTGCGCGTCGATCCGCAGGGAGTCGTCGCGGTCGTCGGCCGTGGAGAGACGAGGTTCGGGTGGACGCTCATCGGGGTCGATCCCGGACGGCTTGCGTTCGAGAACGAAGGAGTGCGGTATGAAGTCAACAGGTAGGGCGATGATTGCGGTGCTCGCGCTCGCGCTCGGCGCCTGCGCGTCGGGGCCGGACGGGGGCGTGTCGGCCCTGCACGGAATCGTCTTCGACGGGGAGGGAGCCGCGCTCGCCGGCGTCGTGGTGCGCGTACACGCAGCCGAAGCATCGGGCGACCGAGCGTTCGTCACCTCGGACGTCCGCGGCCGGTTCGTCGCGCCGGCGGTGAAACACGGTCGCGTCGTCATCACAGCGGAGAAGGAGGGATACGAACCGGCGCGCACCGAGGCGGCCTTTCTCGACGCGACTCAGATCGTTTATCTGCGTCTGCGGTCGACGCACGAGCTCGTTGCGGAGGCGGAACGCCTGCTCGCAGCGGACCGCCCGGCCACCGCGCTCGCCACGGCGAGGCGGACGCTCGAAATGGAGCCGAACGACCCCGTCGTCCGCTACGGATGCGCGGCGCTCGCCGCGCGCGCGGGCGCGTACGAAGAGGCCCGCGCGTGGCTCGCGTGGTTCCCGGAGGACGAGCCGCCGAAGGCGGTCGTCCTGCTCCGGGACCGCATCACCAGGGAGGCGCACAAATGAAGCGAATTCGAACCGGTCGCGTGGACTCCGGCTGGACCTTCGTCGAGTCGATCATCGTGATCGCCATCGTGATCATCCTCACCGGAACGGTGGCGTTCTCCGCCGCTCGCTACGTGGGCCGCGCGCGCGCAGCGAGCACCCGCGCTCAGATTGCGGCGCTGACGATCGCGCTGCACGCGTACTTCATGGACTGCGGTCGCTATCCGAGCGAGGGGCAGGGCCTCGATGCGCTCTGGGAGCGCCCGGGCCTGGCGCCCGTACCCGACGGCTGGAACGGTCCCTACGTCGAACGACGCGTCGTTCGCGACGGCTGGGGCAACGCCTTCGACTACCGCACACCGGGTCCGGGCGGGCTCGCGTTCGAGATCGTCTCGACGGGAGCCGACGGCTTCCCGGGAGGCAGCGGTGACGATGCCGACATCAGCTCGGCGCGATGACACGTCGAGCGGCGGGTCGCTGCTCGACGCGCTGGTTGGTCTCGCTCTGGTCGCAGGCGCGCTGCTCCTCGGGGCGGCGGTTCTCGCGCCGGCGCTGCGTACGCTGTCGAACGCCGAAACCGAATCTCGCGCGCGCGAACGCACGCTGCTCGAGGTATTCGAGTAGCCGTGGGTACCGGCTCGCTCGCCGAGACGATCGCCGCGGTAGCGGTGGAAGCGATACTCGCGGTGCTCGTCGCGACCGCGACGGCCGCGACGATCGCGACCGCCGCCACGATGACCGAGCGCGCGAGCCGGGCAGCCGAGCTCGCGCGGTTCGAGCTCATCATCACCGACGCCTGCGCGCGAGTGCTGCAGCCGCCCGAGGCGAGCAACCCGATGACAACGCTGACCCGTACACCGACCGCCGCGACGGTCCCTACGGGTCCGGACGCACCGGCCCCCTCCTCGCCTGCGTACGCGTGGCGACTCGAGGTCGGGTACGTCGACGGCCAACCGGACCGGCGCCTCGTTCTCGTCGTCGACCGAGCGGAGAGCCGGCTCAGCGTCGCGGGAGCCGAGCACCGGTTTCCGTCGCTTCGGATCGAACGGATGGCGGTGGAGCGCGCCCCGGTGCCGCACCTGTCGATGACGGCGCGCACCGGGCTGACGGAGGCGTACGAGGTACGGGCCCCGTTCGGCTCGCTTCCACCGCCGTGAAGTTCACCGCTCCCGCGCTCGTCCTCGTACTCGCAGCGCTCGCGCTCGGGAGCCTGTCACTCGCCACCGGGCGCCTCGTCGCACGCACCGCCGCGCACACGGAGGAGATCGCCCGTCTCACCGTGACCGCCGTTGATCTCGCCGGGCGTCTCGATCCTTCGACCACGGGGACGATCGAGGACGAGAACCACCCGTTCGCGCGCGCGGTTGCCGAGCTCGGCGGGCGGATCCTGGTGGACGGCCCGATCATCGTGGTCGTACTCGACGGCTTCGACGCCGGACGAGACCGTCGCGCGGAGCTCCGGCTCGCGCACGGCCGCGTCATAGGCGTGCGGTTCGTCGACACGACCGGTCACGGCGCGGTGGCTCCGTCGGCACCGTAGCCGACGACTCCGGCGGTCCCCTCATCGAGCCTTCCTTGGTATCTTTGTCGCATGCGACGCTTCCTCGCCATGCTGCTGCGAATCGTACTCGTCTTTGTCATCGTCGCGTCGGTCGCGCTCATCGCGTACGCGTTCCTCCCCAAAGGCCCGCGCGATCCGATCGCGTGGGACGACCCGACCGGCGAACCGCGCGCCCCGGTCGCCGCGTCCGGCTACGCGGCGGTCACGGGCACGCCGTGGGCGACGGACGCGGCGATCGCGACGATGGACGCCGGCGGCAACGCCTTCGACGCGGCGGTGGCGGCGTTGTTGATGCTCAACGTAACCGCAGGCGAGGCAGCAAGCTTCCCCGGCATCGCCCCCGCGATCGTCTATCACGCCGGTACCGACCGGGTATCGAGCTACCAGGGCGCAGGTACGGCGCCGGCGGCCGCCACGATCGATTTCTACCGCTCCAGGGGCCACGAAACGATCCCGGACCTGGATATCCTCGCGCAGTTGCTGCCCGCATCGCCCGACGTCATGGTTCGGCTGCTTGCCGATCACGGGACGATGAGCTTCGAGCGGGTCGTCCGACCTGCGATCCGCCGGGCACGCGAAGGATTCCCGGTGACCACGACGATGCGCAGGAACCTCGACTTCTCTCCCATCGAGCTCATCGGCTTCAGCATCATCCTGCCGTACAACGCAGAGGTCTACCTTGAAGGCCAATGGTGGCGGCCGCTGCACGAGGGAGACCGCTTCACCCGGCGAGACCTCGCATCCACCTGGGAAGGCATGGTCGACGCCGAGCGCCGCGCGATCGAGTCGGGCGCGACGCGATCACATGCGCTCCTGGCGGTGCAGCGCTACTTCTACGAGGGCGAACCGGCGCAGCAGATCGTAGAGCTGCACGAGCGTCGCGACGGCCTGTTCACCGCGAGCGACCTGGCCGGATACCGGGGTGCGTGGGAGGAACCGTACCGCGCTACCTGGACCGGCGGTGCCGACGACACCGAGTACGAGGTGTTCACCAACGGCGGATGGACGCAGGGGCTGGTCGTTCCGCTCGCGCTCAACATCCTCGAAGAGATCGATCTGCGCTCCATGGGTCACAACACGCCGGCCTACGTTCACACGGTTGCCCAGGCGCTTGAGCTCGCCCTCGCGGATCGCGACGGTTACGTGGGAGACCCCGCGTTCGTGGACGTTCCGGCCGACACGCTCCTCGACGACGAGTACGCCGCGTCGCGTCGCGCCTCGATGACCGAGGCGAGCTTCGGTCGGTTGCCGCCGCCCGGCGTCATCGACGGATACGAACCCTGGATCCCTCCCGTAGATCCGGCCGCTCGCGTCAATGAGCCCCGGTCGGCCACCCGCGTCGCAAACCTGGCGGTGGGGCGAGACACCTCCCAGCTCGTCGTCGCCGACGCGGCAGGAAACATGGTCGCGATCACCCCGAGCGACTTCCCGAAGAGCCCCATGGTACCGGACACGGGCATGACGCTCGGCAACCGTATGGTCCAGTTCCGCCTTGACCCGGCAAGCCCCACGTCGCTCGAGCCGGGCAAGCGTCCGCGAGTAACCCCGCACGCGGTGATGGTCTTCCGCGACGGACGGCCGTGGCTCGCGTTCAACACGCCGGGCGGAGACATGCAGACGCAGGCGCTCGTCCAGGTACTGCTCAGCATGACGGTCTTCGGCATGGATCCGCAGCAGGCAATCGACGCGCCGCGGTTCCGGACGCGCAGCGTCCCCGATTCGTTCGTGCCACACCGGGCGGAGCCCGGTGTGCTGTGGCTCGAGGCGCCGCTGCACGCCCGGGCGGGCATCGAGCTCGCCGCCCGGGGATACGAGGTCGTGCGCAAGCCGGAGTGGTGGAACGAGTTCGGTGCGGTAGGAGCGATCCTGCGCGAGGAAGACCGCTGGATCGCCGTCGCCGACCCGCGCGAGGCGACGTGGGCAGACGGGCGGTAGTCATCGGCTGCGCGTAGCGCTATCATTATCGGATGCACGTACTACGACTGGGCTCGAGCGGTTTGAAGGTCTCCGAGATCTGTCTGGGCACCATGACGTTCTCCCGGGAGGCCGACGAGAAGACCTCGTTCGCGATCATGGACTACTATCGCGAGCGGGGCGGCTTCTTCCTCGACACGGCAAACATCTACTCCGACGGCGCATCGGAGCAGACGGTAGGCCGATGGATCAAGGACCGGGGCGTCCGATCGTCGGTCATCCTCGCCACGAAGGTCTACGGACGGATGGGGCCGGGGCCGAACGACGAGGGCCTCTCACGCTACCACATCACCACGGAGGTCGAGAACAGCCTTCGTCGTCTGCAGACCGACGTCATCGACCTCTACCAGATCCATCGCTGGCACACCGGATCGCGGATCGACGAGACAGCCCGCGCGCTCGACGACCTCGTGCGCGCCGGCAAGGTCCGCTACATCGGCTGCTCCAATCTGCGCGGCTACCAGCTCGCGAGTTACCTCAACTACATGGACTCGCACCTGCTTTCGCGCTTTGTCTCGCTGCAGCCGGCGTACAACGCGATCAACCGCTCGGCGGAGCTGGAGATGTTCCCGCTCGTCGAGCAGGAGGGTCTGGGCGTCGTTTCCTATAACCCCCTCGGCGCAGGCATGCTGACCGGAAAGTACAAGCGCGGCGGCGAGCTGCCCGAGTCCGCCCGGATGCAGGCGTACGAGAACTACTTCAAGCGCTACTACACCGATCAGGCGCTCGACGTCGCGGAGCGCTTCGTCGAGCACGCCGCGACGATCGGCATGACGCCGGCACAGCTTGCGATCGCGTGGGTCCGCGGTGACTCCCGGGTGACGGCGCCCATCGTGGGGGCGAGGAACGTCGACCAGCTCGCCGATTCCATCGGCGCGCTCGACCGAAAGCTCAGCTCCGAGGAGCGCGAGGCTGTCCCGGCGATGCCGCCGGGTCACTGGGTAGGCGAGGACCCCGTCTACGACCGGACGGCCTACCGGTAAGCGGTCATGGGAGCCCCTACAAGACGCCTCCAATTCAGGAGCGTGCCGTTCGAACCGGCGCGCCTGCCCTTCTTCTACGGCTGGGTCGTGATGGGGATCGGCACGCTCGGCATGGTGATGAGCGCACCGGGCCAGACCGTGGGCGTCTCGGTCTTCACCGACCCGCTCATCGAGGCGCACGGGCTGAGCCGCAGCCTGCTCAGCCTCGCCTACCTCATCGGCACGCTCTCGAGCGCGATGATCCTCTCGTTCGCGGGGCGGCTCTACGACCGCTACGGAGCGCGCATCGTCGCGTCGATCGCCGCGAGCGGGCTCGCGCTGACGCTCGTCTACCTTTCGTTCTCGGTGGAGATCGCCGACGCCGCGCGCGCGGCGCTCGGCTTCGTCCCGCCGCCGATCATCGCGTTTGCCGTGATGGCACTCGGCTTCTTCATGCTGCGGTTCACCGGCCAGGGGGTACTCACGCTCGCCTCGCGAAACATGGTGATGGAGTGGTTCGAGGCGCGGCGGGGGATGGCAAACGCCTTCATGGGAATCGCGGTCGCCTTCGGATTCTCGTACGCTCCCCGCGTATTCGAGGCGTTCGTGAGCGCGAGCAGCTGGAACGTTGCGTGGCTCTTGATCGCCGCAGGTGTGGGTGTCTTTGCGGTCATCGCGATCGTCACGTATCGCGACACACCGGAGGCGCACGGTCTGCGGCCCGACGGCGGAGACGTTCAGCTCAAGCGCGAGCCGCACCCGGAGAGCCGCCCGGCGCGCTCGTTCACCGCGGCGCAGGCGCGCAGGACCTATTCGTTCTGGATCTTCACGCTCGCGCTCTTCGTGGGCTCGGTCGTCGGAACCGCGTATACCTTTCATATCGTGTCGATCTTTGCCGACGCCGGGATGTCACGAACGCAGGCGGTCGGCATCTTCTTTCCCGCGTCGATGGTCGCGATCAGCGTTCAGTTCCTGGGAAGCTGGCTCTCAGATCGAATGAAGCTGCGCTACCTCTGTACCGTCCAGCTTCTGGGGATCCTGACGCTCCTGTTCGCGCTCATGGTCCTCCGTTCCGGGGCACCGATGATCATGCTCATCGCCGGCCACGGCCTCATGCAGGGGATGTTCGGCATCACGTCGAACATCACCTGGCCCCGGTTCTTCGGACGGCGCCATCTGGGCGCGATCACCGGCGTGGTGCAGGCCATGACCGTCGCCGGCTCGGCGGTGGGGCCGTACCTTTACAGCTTCGGGCGCGATCTGACCGGGAGCTACTTCGTCGCCTCGGCGGTCTTCGCGGTGATCACGGTCGCGCTCCTCGTCGGCTCGTTCTGGGCAGAGCGGCCCGAGCACCCGGACCCGGAGGAGCCGGTCGAGACCCCGCCTGAGCATCGAACCGAGGCGTGACCTACCCGGGACCCCGGGGGAATCGGTACCTTTGGAGTTGTGCTCGACATTACTGAATACAGCGTAGAGGTACGGCGAATCGCGAAGGTCTTCGCCGTCGAAACGCCGGGCATGACTGGCGCGGTGCGCGAACGGACGTACGTGACGGCGCTCGATGGAGTCGACCTGCGGATCAATCCCGGCGAGCTCTTCGTGATCCTCGGACCGTCGGGGTGCGGTAAGTCGACGCTGCTGCGGTGCATCGCGGGGCTCGAAGAACCGGAGCAGGGAGAGATCGCGCTCGGAGGTCGCCGCGTCTACTCGGCGGGCACCGGCGAGTCGGTCGCCGCACGCGATCGCGAGATCGGCATGGTGTTCCAGAACTTCGCTCTCTACCCGCACATGACCGTCGCGCAGAACGTCGGGTTCGGTCTGCGCACCCGGAAGGTCCCCCAGGCGGAAGCCGCCGAGCGGATCACCGAGGCGCTCCGTCTCGTCGAAATGGAGGAGTATGCCGACCGCTCACCGGCGCGTCTCTCGGGCGGACAGCAGCAGCGGGTCGCGCTCGCCCGGGCGATCGCGGGCAATCCCAAGACCCTGCTCTTCGACGAACCGCTCTCGAATCTGGACCCGCTCCTGCGGAAGACGGTCCGCGCAGAACTCAAGCAGCTGATCACGCGGCTCAGGATCACCTCCCTGTTCGTCACGCACGACCAGGAGGAAGCGATGATCCTCGGCGACCGTGTCGCGGTTATGCATCGCGGCAAGGTGGAGCAGATCGGGTCGCCCGGCGAAGTCTACCGGAGACCCCAGACCCTCTTCGTCGCGGGCTTCACCGGCCGTCCGGTCACCAACCTCATCGAGGGAGTCGTCGAGGAGCACCAGGGCGAGTCGATCCTCGTGCCGATCGAGTCACGAGCCGAGACGCTCCGGCTGCCTCGCGAGCTGCTCGAGTTCCGCAGGCAGCGGGTTACACTGCACGTGCGCCCGGAAGACGTGGAGGTCGTCGATGAGTCTCGTGCTGATGCTACTGAGCTGAGCGTGGAAAACGTGCTGCCCGAAGGCGGGCATACGTTCGTTCGCTTCCGCCTCGGCGGCCCGTACCAGCCGCTGGTCGCACGAACGGGCCCTGCCGTGGTGGGGAAGGCCGCGACGGGCGGCCGGCGTCGGATCGTGCTCTCGAGGGGGACGGTCTATAGTCCCGACACCGGCTACCTCATCGGGTCGTTCGGAGAGTAGACGCACGCCGGCGCCCGCCCGGGGCGCGTTACGGTGAGCCCGAGCAGCGGCGCGCGACAACCGTTGATGATCCCCCTATTCGGCTTCCGACTGCGCTTCGCCGGCCCCCACCGTCGCCCGGAGCTCGGCGTCGATGACGATGAGCCCGATCGCGGAGTCGCCACCCAGACTGATGCGCTTCAGCAGCCGGTTCACAATGTGCTCCTCCTCGACCTGCTCGGAGACGAACCAGTCGAGCATGGATACCGTCGCGAGGTCGCCTTCTTCATCGGCGAGCCGGTGAAGCTCGTGGATGTCCGAGGTGAGTTTCTTCTCGTGCGCGAGCGCCGCCTCCACCGCGGCCTGCACGGTCGACCACGAGTCCTGGGGCTTCGGGACGGCGGGCAGCAGCACCCGGGCATCGTTCTCCTTCAGGTAGGCAATGATGCGCTCCGCGTGACCGTATTCTTCGGTTGCGTGCTGCTCCATCCAGCCGGCGAAGCCTTCATAGCCCTTGTCGTACAGATCCATCGCGACGGCGCGATAGAGAAAGTGCGCCTGGAACTCGCGCGCGATCTGCTCGTTCAGTCCATCGTGTATTTTCTTGCTGAGTGCCATGGTTCCTCCTGCGTGTGCAGATAAGGTACCCATCCGCACCGCGGCAGGCAAAGAAAACCTCGCGTAGTACGGTGAGAATGGGGCTTCGCGCTTTCGAGCCGCTCTGATACGCTGGAGGGGTCATTCCGTTCACGATCACATCCAGGAGGCACCCGTGGAATCGAGGGAACACCCGCGCAGGGTAACGGTCGGCAGGGCCGATGGTCGCTACCGGCTGATGGTCGACGGCGAACCATTCTTCGTGAAGGGCGCCGGGAGCGGGGCAGGACTCGTCGAAAGCCTCGCGGCTCACGGCGCAAATTCGATTCGCACGTGGACGACACGGGGTGCACGACGGATTCTCGATGACGCGCAGGCGGCCGGCCTGACCGTACTGCTCGGGTTGGGCGTCGCCCCCGAACGGCACGGCTTCGACTACGACGACCGCACCGGCGTGCGCGAGCAGCTCGAACGGGTCACCGAAGACGTGCGCCTGTTCAAGGATCACCCCGCCCTCCTGGCCTGGGGGATCGGCAACGAGCTCAACCTCAACTACCGCAATCCGGCGGTCTGGGACGCGGTGAACGACGTCGCCCGGATGATCCACGAGGTCGACGGAAGCCATCCGGCCACGACGATGATCGCCGGCATCAACAGAGACCTCGTCGAGGAGATCACCAGACGCGCGCAGGCCCTGGATTTCCTGAGCATCCAGATGTACGGATCGGTCGACCGCGCGCCCGAGCTCATTGCAAACGCCGGCTATTCCGGACCGTATCTCTTCACCGAGTGGGGCGCTACAGGGCACTGGGAGGTACCGTCGACCGAGTGGGGCGCGCCGATCGAGCAGACGTCGAGCGAGAAGGCCGACGCGATCCGCACGCGCTACGAGAGTGCGATCCTCGGTGAAGCGGACTTCTGCATGGGCTCGTACGTCTTCCTGTGGGGGCAGAAGCAGGAGCGCACGCCCACCTGGTACGGTCTGCTCACCGAGGACGGGCGCGAGACCGAAGCGATCGACACGATGGAATACCTCTGGACGGGATCGTGGCCGGATCACCGGGCGCCACGGCTGACGGACATCACGATCGACGGTGCCGGGCGCTACGACAGCGTCCGGCTCGCCCCGTCGCAGGCGGCCACCGCGGTCATCGAGACGGACGCGGGCGAGCCCGGCAACGTCAAGGCGCGCGCTGAGGTCCTTCCCGAGGCGACCGTGCTCGGTGAGGGCGGCGACTACGAACCGCGCCCGGAGGCGGTTCCCGGGCTCGTCGGCCAGGCGACGCCGCAGGCGGTGGAGTTCACCGCGCCGAGCGAGCGCGGAGCGTACCGGCTGTTCGTCTACCTGCTCGACGAGCACAACCACGCGGCTACGGCGAATCTGCCTTTCTTCGTCGAGGAAGGGAGCTGACGCGCGAGCTCCACCGCGGTGGCGTCGGCCCGATTCGAAGGCCGCTTTGACCTTCGGCGTCGCCGTGACTACGCTCTACCCGTGACAACGCCCCAAAGCGTGCAACCGGGTGTGGAGCACATCGCAGACCTCCTCCGCTCCCGCCGCGTCTGCGTCCTCACGGGCGCCGGCATGAGTACCGAGAGCGGCATCCCGGACTACCGGGGTCCGGAACGCCGCGGTCGTCCCGCCACGCCGATCACCTACCGCGAATTCGTCTCGTCTCCCGAAGCACGCCGGCGCTACTGGGCGCGGAGCGCGATCGGCTGGCCGTGGATGGCGCGCAAGAGCCCGAATCGCGGCCATCACGTCGTCGCCGCGCTCGAGCGAAGCGGGATCACCACCGGCCTGATCACGCAGAACGTCGACGGACTCCACCGCGACGCCGGAAGCCGCCGGGTGGTTGAGCTTCACGGCGCGCTCCGATCCGTCGTGTGTCTCGACTGCCGGAACGTCGAAAGCCGCGACGGGCTGCAGGAGCGCATCCTCGTGCAGAACCCTGGCTGGTTGCGCCACGCCGGGGAAGTCGCCCCGGATGGCGACGTCCACCTGCATCCGGAGGTTGCGCACGGGTTCCGGGTACCGGCCTGCCTGCGCTGCGGCGGAACGCTGAAGCCCGACGTCGTCTTCTTCGGTGAAAGCGTGCCGGGCGAGCGCGTCCGTGAGGCCTTCGCGATCCTCGCGGAGGCCCAGATGCTGCTCGTGCTCGGGTCCAGCCTGAGGGTCTATTCGGGGTACCGATTCGTCGTAGCTGCGCGTCGCGACCGGAAGCCGGTGGCGATCGTCAACGACGGCCCGACGCGCGCCGACGACGACGCCATCGTGAAGGTGGAAGCACGCCTCGGGGCGACGCTCGCCGCGCTGGATTCGACGCTCGAGCTGATCTAGCGCTCGAGCTGATCTAGCGCGCGAGGTCGATCCGGTGCGCATCGGGGAACAGATCCGCGTGATCGGGATGGCAGGTGAAAAGCACCACCTGGTGACGCGCGGCGTACTCGGTGATCGCCTTCGCAGCGGCGGCGCGCCGGCGCGGATCCATGTCGACGAGGGGATCGTCGAGCAGCAGCGGGGCCTCGCCGTCGTCGAGCGCGGTCTCCGCGAGCGCGAGCCTGACCGCGAGCGCCACCGTGTCGCGCGTTCCCTGGCTGAGGAGTTCGTATCCGAGCTCCGGGCCGTCGACTCGCGCAAGGCGCTGAGGGACGAGGGGGTCCTCTGCGGCGACCGCACGGTACGAGTCTTCGGAGGCGAGCGCGAGGTAGTACGCCACGCGTTCGGTGTACGCCGCGAACGGGTCGTCCTGTTGTTCTGCGATCGTAGCCTCCACCGCGGCATCGAGGCGTTCGAGCGCGGCGGCGCGACGGCGAGCGCGGTCGAAAACGCGCTCGGCCTCGTCGACCACCTGCTGCACTTCCTCGGTGGTCCGCTCCGGCAGCCTGGCGAGCAGTTCCGCCTGCCGAACCCGCGCGTCGTGATGATCGCCGCGAAGCGTCTCGCGGTGGGCCTCGTTTTCGCGGTACGAGGCGAGGAAACTCTCCACTGAGGCGAAGCCCTCGGGAAGTTCCCCGACCGACGCGCGCTGCTCCTCGAGCTCGGTGAGCCGGTGACGAGCCTGCGCGAGCCGGTCCTCGAGCGCGTCCTGCGTACCGTACCGCTCCGCCAGCGCCCGACGCTCGGCCTCGAGCGACCGCGCCTCGGCCTGGGCCGCGCCGAGGCGCTCGCCGGCATCGGCGGCCTCGCTGGCCGCCTGTCGCTCGTCTACCGCGCCGTTCTCATCGGAGGCGGTCTCCCCCGCTGCGCCGTCACCGCGTACACGGCCGGTCGGCGCCGCGCCCTCGCCGGCGGCCGGCCCCTCGAACTCCTCCCGCAACGTCTCGAACGGAACCTCGCCGAGCGTCTGCTGCAGCCGGCGCTCGGCCTGTTCGAGCTCGCGTTGCGCCGCCTCTCGCTGCCCGACGCGGGCGGTCGCCTCCTCCACCGTCTGCGCGCCGATCGCGTCGGTCAGCGCGGCGCGCCGGCGATTCGCCTCGTCGAGCCGCCTCTGAAGCTCCTCGAACGATTCCTCGCCGGCCTCCACGTCGATCGCCCACGCCTCGGATTCGACGCGGATTCGCCGGTGGGCACGAGCATCGGCTTCCTCGCCGGCAGCGAGGTCGATCGATCGCGGTTGGTCGCCGTCGCTCGTCGCGCGCACGCTGGTCGGATCCTTCGCGGCGATCGTCGCGCGAAGCTCGCCCACCGACAGCTTCGCCTCGAGCTTGCCGCGCTCGCGCTCGACCTCGCGCAGCTGGGCGAGCATCTGCCGGTCTACCGGCGAGATGGCCCGTGTCCGCTGCCTCGCCTCCTCCGCCTCGCGCGCCGCCTCCTGCGCGCGTCGCCACTGCGAACGACGCTCGGATCGCTCTCGTTCCTCGGCGGCGCGATCGAGCCGCTCCCGCGCTGCCCGCGCCTGTTTCTCCACGGCTGCAACGCTCTCGCGCGCCCGGGCGAGGTCCTGCTCGACGACCGGCCACCGCCGCACGGCGATGCGCAGGTCGGCAACGTGCCCAGAGACCGTCTCGATCTCCTGCTCGAGCCGCGCATGCTCGCCCAGCGACTCGTACGCCTCGCGGTGGTGCTCGAGGAAACGTTCGCAGGCGCGAAGGCGTTCGGCGTGATCGTCGAGCTCCGCCGTCGCCTCTTCGAGCGCCTCTTCGGCGCGACGGGTCTCCTCGAGCTCGGCCCGGGCACGCTGCAGCGCATACCACGCGGCGAGGAGCTCGCCCACACCGCGCTCCCACGGTCGGTCGATGCCGCGTCCGCCCTCGGGCCGGTTCCGGTCGCGATCCCAGCGACCGAGCATGCCGTTCATCCGCGCTTCGAGCCCGCGTCGGAACGCCTCGACTGATACGCCGCCGGTCTCGCTGTGCGTGCGTCGCAGGAGCGCGGCGATCTCGTCGCGACTCTCCACGTCGCGGTCAATCAACCGGAGGGTCGCGTCGAGCTGCGCCTGATCGACGAGAAACAGCGTCGCGAACGTTCCCGACCGCACCGGGAGCGCCTCTGCGAGGCGAACATCCGCATCCGGTCCGGAGATCTCGGCGCCGTCAGGCGTGGTCAGCGTCGTAGCGGGCTCCCCGCCCCACCGACGCACGACGCGCAGGTCGCCGTCGGCGTCGAGCTCGAGCGTGCACTCGACGACGGTGCCGTCAGGACGCGGGAAATAGCGTCCCAACAGCTTCTCGAGTTGCGTTCTGCTCTGTTTCGTCGGTGTCAGAAGCGTGTGTCTGATCGCGGAGAAGAGCGTCGACTTACCCGCCTCGTTCTCGCCGACGACCACGTTGAGCCCTTCGCCGAAGCCGGTCCGCAGGTCGCGCAGCGCGGCGAAGACCCGGACGTAGGCGGCGGTCAGCCTCACGGGCCGACCTCCTCGAGCAGCACGAGCGCCTCGGCGAGCGCCTCGTGATCGTTCGCATCGACGAGACGCGAAAGAAGCCGGTGGGCGAACGACCCCTCGGCGTAGCGGCGGTCGACGTCCTCGCGCCTCAACACGCGCCGCAAGCCGTCGTCGTCGACGCGGAAGATACCCTCCTCCTCGAGCAACCGCTCGCGCACCCGGTTCCACCGGGGAAACGACCGGTCGGCAAGCATCCCGGTCACCACAAGCCGCACGAGAACCTCGCCCTCCGGCATGATCGCGCGGACCCGCCGTGCGAGCTCGGCCTCGTCGCTCTCGCCGGCGGCGTCGTCGACGGCCACCTCCGCTTCCACGAATCGGAAGCGTCCTACCGCGACCTCTTCGACCGCGTACCCGGCGCCGCCGGCATCCAGGTCGACGAGCGCCGCCGTCCCGACGACGGGGCAGTCGAACCCGTCCGGCTCGGGGGTTCCGGGCACGACGAGCCGCGCGTCGCGTACGTCGTGATGCCGGTGCGTGTGCCCGACGAGCCACAGGTCGGCCGGCAGCGACGCGAGCAGCCGCGGCTCCATGGGAAAGTAGTGCCCTTCGGCGTCGAGCGTCAGTCCGTCGACGCTGCCGTGCGCGACGCCGAGCACGGCGTGCCTCTCCGGCCGCACGAAGTCGGTCGCCCAGCCGAGCCGATGCGAGCTGCCGTGCTGCGCGTCGCACGGCGCGGCGAGCACGGCGAGCGGCAGGTCGTAGGCGGACATGTCGAAGGAGCCCGGGTGATCAAGCACGACCGTCCGATCGCCGGCAGCCTCGGCGAAGCCCGTCCAGAGCCGGTCGCCCTCGGGAGCGAGATAATCGTGATTGCCCGGAAGCACGAGCACGGCGGCGCCGGTGAACGCGTCGAGAATGCCGGCGGCGCGCTCGACGACGCGTGCGGCGACGCCCACGCGATGGAAGAGATCGCCGGCGACGACGAGCACATCGGCACCCCGCTCGTTCCCCGCAGCGACGACGCGTTCGAGCGCCCGGAAGCGCTCCTCCGCGAGCTCTTCCCTCCGGGAGGCGTACGAGGAGAACTTCATGCCAAGGTGGACGTCGGCGGTCGCGATGATCTTCACGAATGCTCCGGCTTCTGTCCCAGGAGGATTCGAACCCCCACCGACGGAGCCAAATTCCGTAGTGCTGCCGTTACACCATGGGACATCGACCCGACCCGTGCGGGCCCGAGTCGGCTAGAGGATACCAAAACCGATCTGCATTGGCGACCCCCGCGACCCCGGGCGACGCCCGCGACCCCCGACACCGGCTGCCTCAGTTCAAGTTATCGGGCAGCGTTGCTGCGACGTACCTGTAGTTATGCCGGTACACCCCGTCCTCGAAGGTGTGCGCGAATCGCTCGTCGTGCGCGCAGCGATCGTGAAGCGTGAACTCCTGACCGTCCGCGCTCATCTTCTTCATGATCGCGACCGCCTCCTCACGCGACACGCCGCTGAGATGATCGGCGAGGTCGCCCTGCAGCGACGCAAAATCGAAGACGACCTCGCGCGTGCCGCGGGGTTCCTTCACGAAGCCTGCGAGACCGCCCGGTCGATCGCCGATATCGCGCAGGTCGATCGGTATCTCGAAGCCCTCGTCGGGGAAGACGACGATGTAAGCGTAGGGTTCGAGCTCGTACTCCCGACGAATCGCGTTGATCGCGCGGTAGAGCGCGTCATTGACGTGCCTCCCGTCGATGAACGTCGCGAGAATCTGGCGGACCCGTACCGGCTCGTACTCGGTCACGAGAAGCACCGGCGGGACGTCGAGCAGGTCGCTCGTGTGCCAGTGGACCTGATTCAGGCTCACCTGCGGTGTATCGAATTCGTGTATCTCGCTCATCTCGAGACCCTAGACGACCCGGTGGGGATGCGGTCCCCAGTCGGCCTCGTAGAATCCGCTCACGTTCGTCCCCGGCGGGACGATCTCGTCGACGCGCTCGCGGTCGGCGTCGGCGATCTGCACATCGAGCGCCTTGAGGTTGTCGCGAAGCTGCTCCACGTTGCGCGACCCGATGATAGGGCTCGTCACGCCGGGCTGGTTCATCACCCACGCGAGCGCAAACTGACTCATCGTAACCCCCTTCCCGGCGACGAGCTCCTCGAGCTCCTCGAGCGCATCGTAGAGGCGCTCGGTCACGCGCTTCGCAAGATTCGGACGCGAGGAATCCGCGTACCGCGCGCCCTCGGGCGCCTCCTTGCCGCGACCGTACTTGCCGGTCAGCAGCCCGCCGGCGAGCGGGCTCCAGGGAATGATGCCGTAGCCGTAGGTGCGCGCCATGGGCAGCAGTTCGCGTTCGATGCGACGGTCGGCGATGCTGTAGGGAGGCTGCTCGGAGACAAACCGATTGAGCCCGAGCTCCTTCGACGCCCACAGCGCCTCCACGCTCTGCCACGCGGCGTAGGTGCTCGTGCCGATGTAACGCACCTTCCCGGCGCGCACGAGGTCGTCGAGCGCACGCAGCGTCTCGTCGATGGGTACCTGCGAGTCGGGTCGGTGGATCTGGTACAGGTCGACGTAGTCGGTGCCCAGCCGTTTCAGGCTCGCCTCGCACTGCTCGACAACATGGCGACGGCTGTTGCCGGCGGCGTTCGGATCGTCGTCGTCCATGCGCCCGTGCACCTTCGTCGCGATGACGAGCTTTTCCCGGTTGCCCCGATCGGCCAGGATCCTTCCCAGCACGCTCTCGCTCGTGCCCCGGTTGTAGACATTGGCCGTGTCGAAGAAGTTGATCCCTGCATCGATGCACGCGTCGAACAGCTTGTACGCCTCCTCTTCCGGCGTCTTCGCGCCGAAATACATGCAGCCCATGCAGAGCTGGCTGACCTTCATGCCGGTTCGTCCGAAGTTTCGGTATTCCATAGATTATCCTCTCCAGTTCAAGATGCCGATTTCTCCGGCCCGGCGTCGACCGTCGCCGCGCCTATACCTCGACCCCGAGGACGACGCGGATGAGGTAACCGACGCCGAAGCTGAACGCCGCGATACCCAGGCTGAGACCGGCCATCTCGAAGAACCGGCTCTTGAAGTCGAGATCCTGGGCGACCGACACGTAGTAGTTGAAGAACAGGATGATGAGCACCGCGATGCCCAGCGTGATCGCGAGGCTTACGAAGTAGTTCGCCAGCAGCAGGAACGGCAGCACCAGCAGGAACACCGTGACGATGTACGCCGCGCCGGTGTAGAGAGCCGACTTCAGCGCGCGGCTCGCCTCACCCTTCGACTTCGTCGACAGGTATTCGCTGCCCGCCATGGAGAAGGACGCGGCGATGCCGGTGATGAGCCCGGCGAGGGCGATCAGCGTCGCGTCCTGGAGGGCGAAGGTGAGACCGGCGAGCGCGCCGGTGAGCTCGACGAGCGCGTCGTTCAGCCCGAGGACGATCGACCCGACGTACTCGAGCCGTTCTTCCTTGAGGATGTCGAGCAGCTGGCGCTCGTGTCGGTCTTCGTCGGCCTCGATCTCTTCCGCCTTGGAGACGGTCTTCGCAATCAGGTCGTAGTTGATCTGCGCGGCTTCCTCGCCCTTCTCCATGAGCTTCAGGCCGAACGTCAGTCCGAGCACGCGCGAGACAAAGGTAAAGAAGAAGACCTTGAGCCGACCGGGCTTCACGTTCTCGCCCGTATAGCTCTTCCACACCTCGTAGTGTTCTTTCTCGTCGTTCGCGATCCTCGCGAGGATCTCCGAGTTGTGTTTGTCCCGAACGCGCCGCGCGAGGCGCGAGTAGATGTGATACTCGGTGATTTCGTTGTGCTGCGCCTTGATGAGCTGCGCACGGATCTGCGGATCGAGCTGCATAGCCATGGAACCAGCATAGACGCATCGGTCGCGCGAGGTCAATCATGGTCGAGAGCGTTCGAACGGTGCGCCTCCGCGTCTCGCCGTGGGCCCCCGACGGAGGAATTCCGAAATCTACGCACGCCAAGCGGGTCGAGTTCGCGCCTCGAGCGGCCAAATTGCGAAAAAACCGGTCCAAAGAGCGTCGTTTTTCCCGGTTTTTCTCGTGTAACCTCTTGCAGTACTGAGTTGTTGTGTGGTAGCATTCGTCTTCCACGCCCCACCGCATGACTGAGCCGGTAGAGGTGTGGAATCGAGTCCGAGCACCCAGCAGCGCACCTGCGGGCGGACCACCGCTCGCGAGAGAGCAACTCGGTATGGCCCATCCTGATACGGTTTGGGCCGTCACAGGGGCATATGTGTCATTGCTACACGATATGCACGATCGACATGCCGCATGGGGAAAACAGCCTCTACCTCGTTGCGGCAGAAGGAATTAGGAGAGGGTTTGTGTGTAGTGCTGGCACGCCTCTTGCATCCTAGAAGAGAAGGACCGGCACTGTGGCGGTGTCCCGCCTGTACCGAGAAGGTAGCGAAACAGCGGAAGCTGGACAAGGGACGCCGGACGCATTGATGAGATAGAGAACGGAGATTGAGGAGGTACAAGATGCCCGAACCAAACAAGACGCGTGCCGTCCCCAGACGGGGGCGGTACAGCGATGACGATGCGAACGTGCTCTCGACCTATCTGAAGGAGATCAACATGATCGATCTCCTGACGAGGGAGGAGGAGGATTACTACGCCCGGCGTGCCCGCGAGGGCAACGAAGAGGCGAAGGCGGTCCTCGCGCGCGCGAATCTGCGGTTCGTCGTGAACGTCGCAAAGCGCTATCGCAACCAGGGACTTCCCCTGTCCGACCTGATCAGCGAGGGAAACATCGGACTGATCAACGCGATCGAGCGGTTCGATCCGGACAAGGGCTATCACTTCATCTCGTACGCCGTCTGGTGGATCCGTCAGGCGATCACGAAGGCGATCTACGAGAAGGCACGGATGATTCGGCTCCCGCAGAACCGGATCTTCGAGCTCAGCCGCATCGAGAAGACCCGCACCCGCCTCCAGTCGGAGAAGGGGAAGGATCCGAGCGTCGGCGACGTCGCGAAGGCGCTCGACATGGACGACACGCACGTGGCGAGCATGCTGAACATCTCGCGCGATCACGTATCGCTCGAAACGCCGATCAGCAAGGACAAGGATCCGTCGCTCCTGGGTGACTTCGTCGAGGACACCGAACGCGACACGCCCGAGGAAGAGACCATGGAAGGTGCCCTGCGGGACGAGATCAACAAGGTTCTGACCTCGCTGTCGGAACGAGAGGCCACGATCATCGAGTACCGATTCGGCCTCAACGGGAAGCAGCCTCTGTCGCTCCAGGAACTGGGGAACCGGTTCAGCCTGACCAAGGAACGGATCCGGCAGATCGAGCAGCGCGCTCTTCGCAAGCTCCGAGACCCGGAGCGCAGCGAGCGGCTGCAGTCATACATCGCATAACCGAAGGCTCCCGGGTCACCGACCCGGTCCCGAGAACGAGAGGCGCCCGGCGCGTGAAGACGCGCTGCGGGCGCCTTTTTTTTCTCGGCGGCGGGAACCACGGAGCACAGGGACGACGCTGGCGGATTCTCGTACTCGTGGCGCCAGATTCGTCTGATCCACGTGTAGCGGGCGCTGGTGTGCGAGTAGAGGTGACGGTGGGTCAATGTGCGTTCGAGTTGCCACCGCAGCCGATCACCTGAGAGGCCTGCCATATCGGCGTGAGTCTCAGCGTCGCCGACCCACGCGCGACCGTCGACGCGGTGCGGGGTGGCGAAGTTGTGCAGCACCATGAAGATCGCGGCGCGCTCCATCTGCGAGTTCACCTCGCGGCCCTGGCGGATGGTCTCGCGCACGTACTCGGCACCAGTATCTTCGGCTCAGGCCGGCACGAACGGTGGAACGGAGAATCACGTCGTGGTCCGCTCTTCGATGGCCAGCTGCAACTCGACGACCTGCGGGACACGGTCGGCGCTTCTCCGCACGCTCTCGAGTAGCTCCACCGCGGCTCGTCCCACGAAGATCAACGCGATCAGCAGGTCGTTCCACACCCAGATGAACTGAAAGATGAGCAACGACGCGACCGCGGAGATCGCAAGCGGCATGATCAGCCGGGCGTAAACCTGGAACGATCCGGCCCCATCGATGATGGCCGATTCGATGACGTCCTTGGGGATCTCGGAGATGAAGTTGTGCATCAGGTAGACCATCAGCGGCAGCGCGAACGCTGCATGCGCCAGCCACACCCCCACGTAGGTTCCCGCCAGCCCAACCGAGCGGAAAATGCGCAGCGCCGGGATGAAGGCCGTCTCCCGCGGCGTATTCGCGGCCCGCGCCGAAATGTGGTCTAATGGACCCGCTCGAAGGAGGCAGCCATGATTCGACGCGAGTTCAGAGGGATGCACTACCGACGCTGCGGAGGCTCCGGTCTCTGGCTGAGCGAGGTCGGCCTGGGTCTGTGGAAGTGGGGCGACCCGAGCTACGACGGTTCGCGCATCGGAGAGCACGACGGGTTCGCGGTTCTCGACCGGGCGCTTGAGCTCGGCGTCACCCATTGGGACACGGCAAACTCGTACAACACGGGATCGGGCAACTCCGAGCGCCTGCTCGGGCGCTACTTCGCCTCTCGCGGCGGCCACACCCGTGACCAGGTGGTGCTCGCGAGCAAGATCCGCAACCCGGTCCGCTGTGAGCACGAGACCGAGCGCGAGTTCTCGCCCAACGAGTCGGGCGCGTCGCGCAAGTACATTTTGCAGGCAGTCGAGGCGAGTCTGCATCGGCTCGGGACCGACTACATCGACATCCTCTACCATCACAGCCCGAGCGTGCTCGAGGACGGGAGCTGGGAAGCGCCGCTCGAGGAGACGTGGAGCGCCTTCGACGACCTCGTGCGCCAGGGGAAGGTCCGCTACCTCGCGGTCTCGAACCGATCCGGCCCGCAACTCGCCGAGGAAAACGCCGCACTGCGAAGCGTTGCGGCGCCCAAGGACACGCGGATCATCGCCGTCCAGAACCGGTACAACCTTGTCGACCGTGCGGAGGTCTCGTACAGCGACGAGAGCGAGGCCGATTTCCTCGCCCGGCTCGACCGGGAACGCGTGGGCCTCGTACCCATGGTACCGCTCGCGGTGGGTTTCCTCACTGGACGCTACCGCCGCGACATCACCGACTCGAGCGGCCGTCTCGCCACCGAGTCGGACCGCCGCTGGGCCGAGCGCTACCTCACGGAGCGAAACTATGCCGCGCTCGACGAGGTCGAGGCGGTCGGCGCTGCTCACGAGGTGTCCGTCGCGCAGATCGCGATCGCCTGGCTGCTGACGCGCGAGCAGGTCCCGTCGGTCATCGCCGGGGTCACGAAGATGGAGCAGCTCGAGGACAACGCGAATGCGACGGCGGTTGAGCTCACCGACGAGGAGATCGCCCGCCTGGACGCGCTCACGGGGGCGTGAGCGCGTTCGGGGGTCAACCCTTCACCGAGCCCGCGAGGATCCCCCGGATGAAGTAGCGCTGCAGCGAGAAGAAGACCACGAGCGGCAACGCCACCGATACGAAGGCGGCGGATGTCAGCAGATGCCACCCCCGACCCCGCGATCCGACCAGATTGCTGATCGCGATCGTGAGCGGTGCGACTTCCGGCGAACCGCCCAGGTAGACGAGCGATACGAGCAGGTCGTTCCACGCCCAGATGAACTGGAAGATTGCCAAGCTCGCGATCGCCGGAACCGTCAAGGGCAGCACGAGCCAGTAGAAGACGAGGAAGTTGCTGGCGCCGTCAATCTCGGCGATTTCGAACAGCTCCTTCGGTAGCCCGTCAATGTAGTTTCGCATCAGGTAGACGGCAAACGAGAGTCCGTACGCCGTATGCGCGAGCCAGACCGACGGGAAGGTTCCGGTCATGTTGAGCGCATTGTACATCCGGAGAATCGGGATCAGGCTCATCTGCAGCGGTACGATCAGGAGCCCGACGATGATGAGGAAGATCGCATGCCGCCCAGGGAACCGCATCTGCGCAAGCGCGTAACCGGCGAACGCTGCGATCAGAATCGGCATCGCCGTTGCGGGAACTGCGATGATCACGCTGTTGTAGAAGGCGCGAGCCATGCCGGCCTGAGTGAGAACCTCACGATAATTGTCGAACGTGAACTGCGACGGCGAGATGAATACGTACCACCATCCGGTGTTCAGGATCTCCGCTCGGGGACGGAAGCTGCTGACCAAAAGCCCGACGGTGGGGATCAGCCAGATCAGCGAAATCACCAGGATGATCGCGTGAACGGGCAACTTCCTCACAAATGGGGCGAACACCTGGTACCACGGCCGCTGGTTGACCGTGATCTCCTGTCCCTCGCTGTTTCGGATCGTTCGGCTTGCTTTGATCTGTTGCATGGACTATGCCTCCTCGCCCGACACGAACTTGCGTATGTTGAGGATGATGACCGGGACAACCGCGAGGAAGAGGATCACCGCGATCGCACTCGCGTGTCCGTAATCCTGGGTGACGAACATCTCCTTGTACATGCGGTTCGCGATCACCTCGGTCTGAAGACGTCCGTTCGTCATCACGTAGACGATGTCGAAGATCTTGAGGACGTTGATGATCATGGTGGTGACCACGACAACGATCGTCGACGAGATGATCGGCACGATGATGCGCCAGAAGACGCCCCACTCGGTGCACCCGTCGATCCGCGCTGAGTCTATGAGGTCCTGGTTCACGCCCTTCAGCGACGCGGAGAGGATCACCATGCAGAAACCGGCCCAGATCCACACGGCGATCGCGATCAGCCAGAAGTTGTTCCACGGGGGCTGCCCAAGGTGGAACGCGATAGGCTCGAAGTCCGGGAAAATGGAGGTGAAGACCGCGTTGAGCGTCCCTGTCTGCGTCTGCCCCATCGGCTCGTAGCGATACATGAACCGCCAGATGACACCTGCCGCAACGTAGCTGATCGCCATGGGCATGAAGAGCAGCGACTTCGCCACCGGCTCGTACTTCACCTTGTCGGTCATCACGGCCATGAGCAGCCCGATACTTACGGTGAGAGTCGTGAACACGACGACCCAGATAAGGTTGTTGCGGAGCGCAGTCAGCATGTCACCGTTGGTGAAGACGAAGAGGAAATTCCGCAGCCCGACGAACTCCTGCGACTGCGGACCCTTGAACGCGTAGACGGTTGTTTGAATCACCGGGTATACGAGCCAGACGACCAGGATGAATACGGCCGGCAACAACCAGAGAAACGGACGGACGTGATTCTGGGTCGTTCGACTCTTGAAGCGCTTCACGAGCTGGTCTGCGGCCCACGAGTAAAGGACAAGCACGCCCGGGACGCCCACGGTAGCCCCGAGCGCGATGAGGATTGTCTGAGCGTTCATGGAGGTCTCCTTGCAGAAGGGAACGATGGAGCCGGCCCCGCGCGGGGCCGGCTGCCGACCCTAATAGGCGTTCTGCCGCGTCTCTTCCATCTCCTCGAGAATGCTGTCGAGGTTGTCTGGATTCGAGACGAAGTCGGTGACCGCCTCGAAGAACTGCTGGTTGACTCTCGATGGCATGAGGTCGGAGGCGTCGAAGACCACGATCTCCGACTCATTCATCGCCTCGGCCGCCTGACGAATCAGCGGGTCGTCGTACGCGGAGAGCTCAACGGCCCGATTCGGCGAGACGGCGCCTGTCTCAAGCCAGTATTCCTGAGCCCGCGAGGTCGAGATGTACTGCATGAACGTGTCCGCCGGCTCGCTCTGATTGAACTGACTGAACACGTCGCCCGACGCCACGATGGAGTTGGCATACTCCTCCGCTACGCGGGGGAATCGGAAGAAGGTGAAGTCATCCTGCGGCTCGAGATCGGGGAACGCGTCGGTGATGAATCCCTTGAGGAAGGTCGCCTGGAAGTGGAAGACCGCCTCCGGCTCGGACTCGAAGACGGGCGCCTGCGCGTCGCCGAAGTTCGTGCTGATCACGTACTGCCGGTCGCCGTAGATCATGTTCGAATCGCCCACGATCTTGCCCCATTCGTTCCAGACGTCCCGCATCTCGTCGCTCGTCCACGAGAGCTCGCCGTCGTGCCACTGTTCGTAGAGATCCGGTCCGTGCATCTTCAGGAAAATGTGCTCGAGCCAGTCGGTGCCGACCCAGCCGGTTGACGCACCACTTTCGATGCCGACCGACCAGGGCGTCAGCCCCTCCTCGTCCGCGATGGTGCGCGAAAGCGAGATGAGATCGCTCCAGGTCTCCGGGATGTCGAAACCGAGCTCCTCGCGGGTCTCCGGGTCGTACCAGACAAACCCCTTGGTGGCAGCCTTGGAGAAGATGCCCACCAGCGTTCCGTCGATCGTGCCACGTTCGATCCATCCCTGCGCGTACTCCTCGCGGATTCGCTCCATGTCGAGAATGGTACTCAGGTCTACGAGCTCATCCTGGTTCGCGAACTCGGCCATCTTACCGGGATTGGCAAACGCTGCGATATCCGGTGGATTGCCGGCCTCCACGCGGGTAGTCACGACCGCGTCCATGTCGCGGGTCCCCGTATAGTTGACCGTCGCGTCCGTCTCCTCTTCAAACGGGGCGATCATGCTGTTGAATACCTCCTGCTCCTGGCCGCCCCAGCTTGCGATGATCGATACCTCACCGCCGTCTACATCTTCGGCCTCTTCCTGCATCTCCTGAGATCCCCCGGCAAACGCCAGCGCGACGGTGAGAAGCAGTACGACTCCGAGCATTGTGCTTCGGTGTGCCGTTCTCATGAAATCCTCCTTCGACAAATCGTCCCGGCCGGCACATGCACGCCCCAGACGGACGCGCCCATCGGCCGGCCGTGTGACGTATTCAACGTAGAAGAGGGGGAACCAGGTGAGTATCACCCGAGTGGTCTAGCCCGTAGAGTCGATGCTGAATCCGCACCGCGAAGATGCGCCCCGTACCGCGGCCGGCTCGGCCACAACCACGATCGACGAGAGCGGCGTGCGCTTTCCCGACCATCAACCGAAGGCGTGCTACAGCTCGGCCAGACGCACCCGGTGAACGGCGATGACGGGGAAGGCGGCCGGCAGTATGGGCAGTCTCGCGCAGAAGATCACGTTCAGCGCCATAGGATTCATTCCGCGCACGGGGACGAGACCGCGGACAATCGGATCCGCCACGACGAAAAGCGCGTCGCGCGGCATGTCGGCCATGAGCTGTGCCGCAGCCTTCGGCTGGAACGGGTCGAGTTCGTCGACCGGTGGCCGGAGGAGAGCGGGGAGGTCTTCGAAGTACCGGTAGATCAGGGCCTTGCGCAGACCCGACCTCTCGACGAGCGCGTTCACGCCGAGCCTCTCGAACCCTTCCTCGCGGATGATCTCAAGTGCTGCCCGAACACCGCAGGCCGAGGCACTCGTTAAGGGCTCGCGTTGGCATGTACGACCGCGGCGTTCGTCCCGGTCCACGTCGTGATCCGAGCGCTTTCCCGTACCTTCGCATCGGGCCAGGGTAGACTCTTCCTCGACCTGCCCTCCGACATCGCCGGCTGGAAGAGCTTCGCCGACGGCTTCGGCAAGGGGCACGTCGGCTGCTTCCCGACGGAGCCTCGGTTCTCGTTGACACGATCGGTGCGCTGCACCCGAACCAGACCGTCAACGTGAACGAGCCCGGCTATCCGTCGCTGGGAGTCATCATGCAACACGTCGCGGATTCCGCAACGGACGCGTTCAACCGGCTCATTCCGCCGGCCGCACACGAGACGGCGCTTCTGACGATAGGCCAGAACTGGCTGATCTCCGGCGATCTGACGGTTGATGAGTAGTTGGAACAGTCCAGCGAGGTCCTCAGCGGAATCGGGCTCGATGGACTGGCGATCGAATGGCTCTCCTGGTCGAAGAGCGCGATCCACGTGATAGGCGTGCTCAACGGTGTGTGGTCGCGGATCGGATTCGGTTGCATCTTCTTTCTCGCCGCGATGAGCAGCATGGACTCGCAGCTCTACGACGCCGCGAAGATCGACGGCGCACGCTGGGGGCGAACGTCCCTTTCGGTCACCGTGCCGTCTATCCGATTCGCCGTGGAGTTCTCGCTCATGGCGTTGTTCCCGCTCTACTTTTCGTTCAGCATTGGCTTCAAGACGCCGGCGGAGTTCCTGGAGAACAGGATCGGCCTTCCTGCAGAATGGACCGGCGAGCACTCGAACTACGTCGTCGATCGCGTGCGACTCCCGCACTACCTTCGCAACAACGCGGTCGTGATCCCCCTCGCGCTCATCACCCGCCTCGCGATCTGCAGCACCGCCCGCCCTACCGCAGCCGCAGCACGGTCACGTCGCGCGCGGGTGCGGTGAGCGC